>CALIMV010000328.1 GCA_938045275.1 uncultured Granulosicoccaceae bacterium | reverse complement strand
ATCAGTTTTAACAGATCGGTAGCAGCATCTCCAAACATGGTGATATCAGCATAGGCAGTTGATTTAAATGTTACAAGCACTTGTAAATGACCTCTTCAGGTTAGTATGCAACCACAATCTGCAGATTTTGCAGGCTTGTTTGTTGGCAGTTAAAAACCGTCGCGAACACTCACTCAACTGTATTGAATTGACGCGTACTGAATTGACGCGCAGCGCGTTCAATGTGTATTCACGTCCTGGTGAATGTCCCGAACTATCCAGGAAAGACCTACTTTAACAAAAACAGGCCTTCCTCGGTGCACTGCTGTGATTTGACGTGATAATGACTTCCAAGCCACCGAATTTACAGTGCAAGCACAAATAAAAATGGCGGTACAGATCGATTGATCTGACCGCCACCGCAACCCGTTAAAACTTAGCGCTTGTGCTACTGCACCTTTAGTGCTTTCAGTGTTTCGTATGTCAAACCACCACGATCAAGGTTTTCCTTGGTCTGATATTCCTCAAGCGCAACCATTGTCGCCTGACCAATGACGCCATCGAGAGAGCCAGGGTTGTAACCTTCACGCTTCAATGCACGCTGAATTGAAGTGATTAGCTCAGGTGTGGTATTGGTTTCACACAAAATCTGGCGCCACTCCATAGTTGAAGGAGCAACCTGGACTTGTCGTGTCACCGTTTTGGTTCGCGCTGGCACCATTGTGCGCGATTCAGTAGCTGGCGCTGACAATCGACTGACTTGAACTGTCTCATACTGTGCCGGTACCTCAACCACCTGGGTAGTCGCCGGTGTTTTAACCACTTCCCTCTTAACTGTGCGGGTTTGCGCTGGCTGCTCAACCAGACAAACTTCGCGACCACTTGCACGTGCATCTTCATTTGCTGATTCGCCCTTCTTAAGCCAGAAGAAGCCGGCATCAGCCACTTTGACTTTCGTGCTTACTGTGTCGAATTCAGCTGCAACCGCTACACGATTTTCACTGGCAGGCTTTACCAGCCGTTTCACTTGTATCGTTTTATAAACAGCAGGTACATCCACTGTTTTTGTAGTTGCGGGTTTGTCGAGAACTGTTTTGGTCAACGTTTCGTATCGCGCTGGAATTTCCACCAAACACATGATTTCACCGGTGAGGTTGTCAATTTTTTCTACCGGACCACGGCCTTTTTTCCACACACTGCGGGCTGGTTCTACCAATACCGATTCACTTTCGGAACGGTAAGTCGCGGGAATATCAACTGAGCGGGTATACGCCTCTTTAACAACAACGCGTTCCTCTACCGTTTCATACTGCGCTGGCAAAACAACAATTTTTTCGCTCGCCTCACGCGTCATGATGCGTTGAGTTTCTGTTTTGTATTCGGCTGGAGTGAAGTATTCGTTAAAACACGAACCGACTTCGACACTGGCTAACTCAATGCCTGACCGCACTATGCCTTCCAGCGCTCCAGGACTAGCCGGTGCGCCACTCGAGCCAGAAAGAATCCAATTGTTCTCGGCCGGCTGCAAGACCACTGTTTCTGTTTCTTCGCTGAATGCTGCCGGTACCACTGTCACGCGTTGACTGGCTTCTCTGACAACGACAGTTTGCTCTCGTTGTTCGAATTTGGCGGGAACGGTCTTTATTCGCTCCGATTCTTCTTGTACGATCACCTCTTCTGATCGCGTCGTAAACTTTGCCGGTGTAATGACTTTTGCATAACACTCACCTGGTTTTGCATCAGGAAGCGTTTGTGTATTGTCTGCCGTTTGAGCGTGGGCAGGTATGGTTGTGAGCAAACTGCTAACAATTCCAACAAATAAAGCTACAAATGTTTTGTTCACCGATCTGCTCCGAAGGTTTTTAAATTGGTTAAACTGATACTAGTCCAATTGTCTAATGCGTCGTGCTAAATTTCAATATCCAAATTAACTAATACATTTTTTCGTCATATAATTGACAACATCCCCTGTTGCTCGCGTAAGCGTCCCAACTAACATGGCAAGCGGCAAAGAAACGATACCCATCAGCCAGTGGAATCGCCGCTCATTTTGTACTGCAATTCAATCCTTCGTCCGACCGGCTGTTTCAACTGAGGTTTCTAACTGACCTTAAACCAGTCCAATTTGTTCCGTAAGAATCCTACTCCGTCAGCGCTTCTTCAGTTTCACCATTAGTCAAGCCACTATTTTCAACCCCGATTGCATCGGTGTCTTTATTGGTCGTAATGGTGAGGTCGTCAGGTACTTCAACCTTGTCGGTCAACGTAAATAAGTTAATGTCTGCAAATCGGGTTTGTATTAAACGTAAACGCTTCTTCGGCATCTTTCAACCCGTATGCAACAGAGTGCGCATTTGCAGAAATCGCATTTCGAACGTTGACCTCAGTGCTATCGCCAATACCGTCCTGATCTATGTCAAATTGCTGCAGATTACTGGCGAATTGTAATGGTTCCTGATTGTCATTAATCGAATCGAAGTCGGAATCGTCATTTCCGGACTGGTTCCGGGAGTATCACACTCGTCAATATAGCTTAAATAATTTGCATAAACCAAACTGCATAAACCAATCTGCATAAGAGTCGATGCTCGCAACCCAACCCGGTTGCAATGACCCTTGGGCGCTGGATTCAGACGCACCAACCGTGTTCAGACGGCTTGCAACAACACAGCACTTGCTGTTTAACACTACACACCGGGCCACTGTGTCTTACCAATAGCCACGCGCTCACTACCAACGAGTATATACGTTCATTGCCTTAACGGTGTTCAAAGCCATTTGATGACGGGTTTATTTCACCACCTGCAACAGTAACGTTATCTCCAGCCGCACCAGCTAAAGCACCAGCGCGACCCGCAGCGGGTGGTTGAAGTAACTTGCTTTGTTACTGAGGGTTTGATCGGTACTAGCGTTTAACGACGATCGGGTAGGCGGGCCAGCAGACTGCTGGTATCCCAGCGTTGCCCACCCATCTCCTGCACATCAGCATAAAACTGATTGACCAACGCAGTTACTGGCAAGCTTGTGTTATTGCGGTTTGCCTCATCGAGCACAATACCCAAGTCTTTTCGCATCCAGTCTACAGCGAAGCCATAGTCGAATTTGCGATCGAGCATAGTCTCATAGCGATTCTCCATCTGCCACGATTGCGCTGCACCTTTGGAAATAACATCGATAACTTGTCGGCCATCCAGCCCTGCCGCCTCGGCAAAATGTATACCTTCGGCAAGACCTTGCACCAAGCCTGCGATACAAATCTGGTTGACCATTTTAGTGAGTTGGCCTGCACCGCTGCCACCCATGAGTCGCACAGATTTGCTGAAATGTTGTACTAGCGGCTCACAGCTGTCGAATGCAGCCTGGTCGCCACCAACCATAACTGTCAGAGCGCCATTTTCAGCACCAGCCTGCCCACCCGAGACCGGCGCATCCAAAAAGGCGACATCTCGTTCCGCAGCCAATGCATACAGCTCGCGGGCCACCTGTGCTGAGGCCGTTGTATGGTCGCAGAAGATACTGCCTTTTTTCATTGCCGCCAAGGCACCATTTTCACCAACAGCAACGGAGCGTAAGTCGTCATCGTTGCCAACGCAGGCAAACACGACATCGGATGTTTCTGCGCATTCGGATGGTGTTGGGTGAGCTGTACCACCATATTCGGTGACCCAATCGGCGGCCTTGCTTTGTGTGCGATTGTAAACACGGACTGTGTGACCGTTTTTAGCAAGGTACCCCGCCATCGGGTAACCCATAACACCTAAACCAATGAATGAAACTGTTGTCATTTTGAGCCCTTTTTGAATATGTGATGATCAGGATACTAACACCAGGGAGCATCAACATTTATTCCATGCGCATCAGATAGATGCGCATGGCACACAGTCAGATGATTTGTTTAATACTTAGACATAGTCTTTGTACTTGGCCAAATGACGCACAGGCTTGGATAAAGCATCACGACGGAACGGGTCGCCCAGTTCGCGGTTACACATAATTTCAAGCACGGTGGTTTTACCATCGTTCATTTGTGCATCTATTGCTTTGTTTAGAGCTGATCCAACATCACCCATTTCATCAACGGTCACTCCTTCAGCACCCATAGACCGGCCAATTTCTGCAAAGCTCGGACTGTCCAGCTCACCAGCAACAAATCGACGACCATAAAAATCAACCTGGTTCTTCTTTTCAGCTCCCCACTGACGGTTGTGGTAAACCACAGCAGTTACCGGTATGTCGTGGCGAACCGCAGTCATGACTTCGGTCATACTCATCGCCCAGGCACCGTCGCCGGCATAGGCCACCGCAGGACGCTCTGGAGCCGCACACTTGGCACCGATCATGGTGGGTAGTGCATAACCGCAGTTACCAAAACTCATTGGAGCGAAAAAACTGCGAGGGCGTTCAAAACGTAAATAGCTGTTTGCGACAGAGTTGATATTACCAATGTCAGTTGAAACCATGACATCTTTCGGCAGTGCTTTTTCAAGCTCGCGCAAAACCTGACGCGGCGCCAACCAGTTACCGTCCTCTGTTTCGGCTTCCGCAATCATGTCCTGGCTAAAATCATCTTTTTCATGCTTCCAGGCATCCAGTTCAGTTTCCCACGCATCTTTTTCAGCAGCAATATCTTTCGCACGCTCAGCTTTGTTGTCGTTACAAGCTAAAGATTTATCACCAAGCATTGTAGTAAGAGCCCGTGCACTGGCACCGGCATCTCCACAGATGCCAACCGAGATCTTCTTAACCAAACCAAGCATCTTGTGATCAGCATCGATTTGAATAATCTTGGCGTCTTTCGGCCAGTAGTCCAAACCGTGCTGAGGTAGCGTGCCAAAAGGTCCGAGACGTGAACCCAACGCGACGACCACATCGGCTTTAGCCATTAGTTTCATCGCAGCTTTTGAGCCTTGGTAACCGAGTGGACCACACCAAAGCGGGTGGCTGGCCGGGAATGAATCGTTATGCAAGTAACTGTTTACAACCGGTGCGCCAAGGCATTCTGCCAGAGCAACACAATCGTCAACCGCGTCTGCCATTACTACGCCACCACCGGAAATAATGACCGGAAATTTGGCTTTGGACAATACGTCTACGGCTTCAGCCAGTACTTTTTCGCCACCCGGACCGCGATCAAGACGCATTGGCTGCGGAATTTCTACGTCTATGTCGCCATAGAAATAATCGCGCGGAATATTCAACTGCGTAGGACCAATTTCCGAGTGTGCACGATCAAAACAACGGGCAGTGAATTCAGCCATGCGGTTTGGGTTATTTACGTGCCCTGCGTATTTTACGAACTCCTGGAACATTGGAAGCTGATTGGCTTCCTGAAACCCGCCAAGCCCCATACCCATTGTCCCCGTTTCGGGTGTGATCATAACCACTGGACTGTGCGCCCAATAAGCGGCGGCGACAGCAGTAACACAGTTACTGATACCAGGACCATTTTGACCAATGACTACACCGTGGCGACCAGTAGCACGTGAATAGCCATCTGCCATGTGGGCAGCGCCTTGTTCATGCACTACTGGGATAAGTCGAATGCCCGCCGGTGCGAAAATGTCCATGGCATCCATAAATGCTGACCCCATGATGCCAAAAATATCCGT
The DNA here is from genome assembly GCA_938045275.1 of uncultured Granulosicoccaceae bacterium. Taxonomy (GTDB): domain Bacteria; phylum Pseudomonadota; class Gammaproteobacteria; order Granulosicoccales; family Granulosicoccaceae; genus Granulosicoccus. The sequence continues at coordinate 416 of CALIMV010000328.1, read as the reverse complement.
TACACCGTTGGCTACCAGTGTTTCTACAAACGCTTCAGAAGGCGTCATACGTGCCATTTTATATCTCCAATCGAAATGTGCGCGTTGCTATGCAACGCCAGTTCATTAAATTTAATTTGTCCATCTTACAGCACGCTTTCAGCTGCCTCATAATCGAGCCCAAGCGCTTCTCCAACTTCCTGCAATGTGAGCTTACCAGCGTGAACATTCAAGCCATGCCGCAAATGTTCATCCTCTTTCAGAGCTTTCTTGTATCCCTTGTTGGCCAAGGTCATAACATGAGGTAGCGTCACGTTGTTTAATGCATAAGTTGATGTAAGTGGTACACCGCCTGGCATGTTTGCTACACAATAATGCACCACGTCGTCTACCACGAAAGTGGGTTCCGCGTGCGTGGTCGCTTTTGACGTCTCCGC
>CALIMV010000327.1 GCA_938045275.1 uncultured Granulosicoccaceae bacterium | reverse complement strand
GACGGAACCGACCATGCCTGGTCTTCCGACTATATGGTGATGGGCAACCCGGTAATCGGTGGGCGCAGCCACGGCAGTAGCATAGATCTGTTTTCATCAAATGAAATTGGAACGCTTGCAAGCACAGGTGAAAAAATATTTGGCACCACTGATGTTGGCTCAGGGCGATTTATTCCCGAGAGCTCAGTGGAGCAATACGGTGCAAGCTTTGCGCGCTGGATGGGACTGAGTGAGACTGAAATCGATGTGGTTTTTCCCGGGTTGAGTAACTTTAACAGGCGGGATCTTGGGTTTATTCGGGTTTGAAATTCTTAACACAGTAGTACCAGCTTGGTGCGGTGCATGTCAGTGAGACTGGAATCGTAAAATCTCCGCCATCGCTTTTGACAGTGACCGTACCATCTGTTAGTACACCGGTGAAATCATCACCACAATTCACCACTACAAAAAATTCACCACTCTCAGCGGTTGTATCCAGAATAGCGGGTGTAACGTTAGACAATATCGGCCCATTGCAAAGTAACGTGATAGCGACTTCCTCATTGCCGGCTGAACCAGCATCAATGCTGAGCAAACCAGTACGATCGCCGACATAGTTGTTGCATTAACCAATCATTTGACAGTGAAGTCAGTATAGATGGAGACACGCGTAGAGTAGTGGAAGCAGGTAGTGGTTCGTGGATCGGTACTTACTCACATCGCTGGGAAACCACAGTCGACGTAACGGGACAGTTGAAAATGACTGGTGGAACGAGGTTGAGTTGAAACGGGTTCAGGAAATGGTCGATATTACCTTGGAATGCGGTTATGAGTTGCCCGCTTCGAGCAACTAGCGTTGTCGTCCTCTGATTCGAGCTCAGCTTCGACGACAGTACCGGCAACACGACCTAGTGCTTTGGTCAAATCATCTCATCGCGTTTTGCCACCTGAAATACCAGTGGCTTTAACCACGCCCATCAATATACTGGTTAATTTGACTTGGCTGTTGTAGCACCAGATAACCTAAAAGTTTGTGGGATAGAGAACCTTCGTATCGCTGATGCATCGATTGTGTCTTATCTTATTATCGGTAATATCACTGCTGGATTCGTCCGTAATTTCATTCAGCGTTTTGTTGTTCTGTAATACGTCTCAGCGCACCACTGGTGATCTAAACACCCTTTCACTGCGTAAGTCTAGTCTACTCATAAATACTGGAAGATAAATGACTGACTCAATAGGGTCTCTTGGGACAACTAAAACTAGCTTGGCAACGTTCAAGGTAGTCATGGAAAATAGCTTCGACTCAATCCTGATTACTGATGCGACTACTAAGGGTAAAGTTATTTACGCAAACAAAGCTTTCAAGAAACTCACGGGTTATGACTCTTCCGAAGTCATCGGGAAATCCCCTCGGATTCTTCAAGGTGTGGGTACCGACAAAAAAGTCATCGATCGTCTGGCTGTAGCGTTGAAATCGGGCAAGAAATTTGAAGGAAAGGCCATTAACTATAAAAAAGATGGCACTCCTTTCATCATGCACTGGAGAGTGCTTCCAATTAAAGCAGGGAAAAAAATCGAAGCATGGGTTGCCATTCAAAGAGAAGGCTCTGTCATCTGATTATTGAAAACAAATTTAGCAAGCTCTACCACTGATTAGGCGTCCACTGCGGAGCGATGAGCCTTGCGCCGTATTAGTGGTCAGTATACGAGTTTGTTGTTAAGCATGTACTTGTAAAACAGGTAACACAAAAGTTGAACACTAATAAATGAATTCGAATAGGAGGATAAAGCTTCGGCATGCCTGTGGATGGTTTGGTGTTTTGCTGACATTACCTTTTGTCCTATGGGTACCACTTGGTTACTTCGACATTGTTCCCTCGATGATCGAGATGTTCGGTGTAACTGGGATTCGGTTCCCAGCGTCCTTCGTAATAAGCGGCCTGTTGATAGCGGCAGTCGGGTTCCACGATATTTAACCGCCGTAAATATTGAAGAACAGATAGAAAAAGAGTGCAATTACTCAGAAGTTCGGGATTACGCTAGCTTGTCGTGATTAACGGAATTCGCGGAAAACCATGGAGGACAGTCACTTCTTGGTACGCTCCAGTAGCTGACCTACTTCGCACTCAAACAACTCGCATAACTTTTCAATGGCGTCCAAATCCACACGCGTAGCTGTCTCTTTATAAAGCAACGTCACCGTATTCCGATTCAACCCAGTTTCCCGAGCAAAATCAGCAATCTTCATCTTCCGCTCACCCACGAGCCTCGACAGATGACATCGAATCACAACGCCCGCCAAATATCATTCAGCATAAATTTATTACCTTTAACGCCACTTACGAATACGATGAAATGGGTAATCGTATGTACGAGACAGTCAACGGCGCACAAAATGTTAGCGATGATGATTGGGGTGGGTGCTCGGAGAGCAAGAAGGTTAAGAAAACATTTTCTTACGTCGTTCGCGTGTCTGCTTTGTGCATTCATCACTACCATCGTGAAAAGTACCAAACCACCTATCCCATGGCATTTCCTGGTTGCCGTAATTGCACTCAAAGTATCGATGGTGCAGTTGATGATAGAAAGTACCCAGCGCTAATTTACGTTTGTCTTTAACCAGCAGGTTCTCGTAGCCCGAGTGTGACATTGCAGCTCCAGGACCTAACCACACCAAATGGAAAATGATGTGCAGTGGGTGACTTGCAACCAGCCAATGAATGCACAGCGAACTGATATAAAGAAAGTGCTCAACAGGGTGCATGGCAATACCGGACCATGGGCCGATGTTGATGTTTTTATGATGAAGGCTGTGTACGTGCTTATAAACGATGGGTACATGTAGCAAACGATGCACCCAATAAAAATGAAACGCTGACCAAACCGGTATCAACACAAATCCTAGAAAAAACCACAGCCATGACCAGGATGGAGCTAGTGCGACTTCAATTCTGGGGATATAGCCGTTAGCCATCAACCACCACGAAATACATTGAAAGAAAGTTAGGTGGGCGACTCCACTGGTGAGCGACCAAAACACATTGTCCTTAACTTGATCTGAAAAAAGAAAGCTACGGTTATTTCGAGTTTGGTCGCGCTGGTCAAATTTTAGTTTTTTCTGTTGCGCCCTACGCATATAGAAATACCAATGTAGGCCGCCAGCAACCGCTGCTACTAAAAAGAAATTGGCTAACCATACCCGTATTACCCAGCCCAATTGAAATTGCTTGGCGTTATCGACACTGGGATAAGCAAAAAGCCACATGGCGGTAGCAAGCACCGTCAGCAGAATAAATTCAGATAGGGTTAGCCAATTTTTAGCAAACCAGCGGACGATTAAACGCGGGTTTCTTAGATCGCCAAAGATGGATGTGTCTTTTAGTGGCAGCTCTGGATGGTAGTTCCAATCCGAGTTGGTTTTCTTATCGCTCACAGCGGGCTCCTCGTGCAGAGTACTGCACGCAGTATATCGAGTATAGGAATTATAAACCGCCTGTTACCATCAAGCCGCCACACAAAAATACCTACAACCAGGGTATTTTCTCAGTGAAACGGCTACCAATTACTTGTCCACCTTCTGTTTGATACGCTGGCTGAGACCGGCGCAACCTGCTCTATCACTCATCTGGCACCAGACCAATCACCACCGCGTAACCATTGCCCTAACCGGACGCCCCTACCCGCCTCTGACCAGTGCCGTATCGATCGACCATCCCTCGCCGGGCGCTCGTGGCTCTTTTCTTATCAGTTCACTCTCAAACTGACCTTAATCGTGTTGCAAGATAGCAAAACAAAAAACCAAGAAAAACGTTAAACTATGAAACACCAGCAGAATGTTTTAACGCATGTGTTGGCGAGAAGCTCCAATAGAAAAAGCAAGCAAATAGATGTGTCTGACAAGCTTTGCTAAAGATCAATCATAAAGGAAGAAATACGATAATATAAAAATACGATTTGGAATAATATCGTGTTGTTTAGTCGCAGTCGGTGGCTGCCGACCACCTCATATCACCAAGGATTAGGAAATATGCGTTTGAAAAAATTCTTCCAATTTAAAAGCCTAGCGCTTCTCTCGCTGGCGATAATGTTTCTAAGCGGCTGCGTCGCAACCACGCCCCGCCCAGAAGAATTACAAATCAGCCTCAATGATTTGAAGTTGGTTCATATGAACCCTGGCCAACCGATCGCTGTGCATTCACCGGAAATGTCTACCACAGGATTTG
>CALIMV010000326.1 GCA_938045275.1 uncultured Granulosicoccaceae bacterium | reverse complement strand
AATGAATCGCTAAATGTCAACGGCACAATTCTCGAAACAAAACACTATGCATATTCTGGAGACATTACCGCAGAGTCCTGGTACGACGAAAATAATCGTTGGGTAAAACTTGCATTTTTAGGCTCCGATGGTAATCAGATCGTTTATTTAATCGACAACCCATAAGCGGGATAAACCCAAGCATGAACATTTGGATTACGGGTGCCAGTAGTGGCATTGGCGCAGAAGTCGCCCACCTCTATGCACAAGCAGGCCACACTGTGTTTGCCAGCGCAAGAAACCAGGCAACTCTCGATACAATGTCTGCAGCGTCAAAAAACCTGAACGGTAAAATAATTGCTCTTCCGCTGGATGTAACTGATAACAATTCGGTGATAAAAGCATTCGAACAAATACAGGAGTATAACGGCGGGCTCGATTTAGCTATTCTTAATGCCGGCTACTATGAGCCGGTGGAGTTCGACGAGTTAACGCTAGAGCACTTTGAAAAAACCTACGATGTTAATTTACTTGGTGTAGTACGTTGCTTACTTCCATTACTGCCATACTTTTCAAATAACAAACAGGGGCACATTGCAATTGTTTCATCCGTGTCAGGGTTTCGAGGCTTGCCAAAGGCTGCCGCTTACGGCTCATCAAAGGCGGCATTGATAAACATGGCCGAGTCGCTCAAACCTGAATGCAATTCACATGGTATAAAGCTCAGCCTCGTCAACCCAGGCTTCGTAAAGTCCAAACTCACCGATCGTAACGATTTTAAAATGCCGTTTATTATGGAAACAAGCGACGCTGCGAAGCGCATCGTTCGAGGTCTCGAGTCAAATGCTTTTGAAATAACGTTTCCGCGACGCTTCACTTACTGGCTGAAGCTTTTCCGAATTCTTCCCTATTGGCTTTACTTTGCACTTACAAAGAAATTGGTGAAGTCCTGAAGGTCTGGTTGGGTGAGATAAAAGTAGCCCGGTTTCGCTCTGCTTTCAAAACAGAGCCGTTTCTAATCACGATGCTACAGACAGTTTACTTACTGCAGAAAAAGCACTATTTTCCATGGCAGCACATGTATCAGAACCATCGTGTTTGTAATATTGAGTGGAAACGTTACCTATACGCATTCCCCACTTTTTCACTTCAGTGCTGTTATGAAGACTCCTGTCCGGTTGGAAAAACATGTAATCGTTCATTTTCAATTTCCAGAACTTATTTTCCGCGATCATAACGTTCATCGTGTATTGCATGTGCAAACCACTGCCTTTCATCAGCCCAGTAGCGCCACCAATCAGAGCGTCTGACTCCGCTTTGAATACACCGTCCGGGCTGATATTCACCGCCCACACTCGTTCTTCGACTACGCCATCTGAGTAATAAAGCTTTTCATCAAGATTAAACGCATCATCGGTTTGTTCGCCGTAAAAATCTCCGCAGAAATGTCGCTTCACATTTCCGAATCGATCAGCAAACCATCCTGATGCACGAGTGTGCCCTTCAAAGTAATCTATAAAATTAAACTCAGGGCCGTGTGAACTAAGTTGCTTGAAATTCACGCTACCGCACCCGCATAGGCCGAGTAGCAACGCAACTGCCATGAGAGATCGCTTACTCCAGCCCATGAGAAACCCCTTTTAGTGTCTTTCATTTATTGTCCAACTAATCTCTACAGTTTGACATTCGTACGTCAGTGTGGATCTATTGGATCAACGAAAATTGTGTGTCAGGCTGCAAACATCATAGTTTACGCAGTTTTAGTAAACCAACATCAGTTCGGCCAATATTGAATCCTGTTTCGCAGTAAACCAGATAGTAGCGCCACATGCGTACAAAACGCTCATCAAAATTCATTGATAGAACGTCTTTGGATACTTTCTCAAAACGTTCGCACCACGAGTTTAACGTGCGAGCATAACTATCTCCAAACCATTGAGACTGTTCGAGTCTCAATCCAGCTCGTTCAATATGTTCGAGAAGCCGTGACTTAGTTGGTAACATCCCCCCCGGGAAAATGTAGCGCTGAATAAAGTCTGGCCGAGTGCGGTAATCCTCGAATCGATCTTCTGCAATTGTGATCGATTGAATAACAGCTGTGCCTCCTGACTTTAACAATTCACTTAACTTATTAAAATAGGTATCCCAATAACGTTCACCTACAGCCTCGAACATTTCAATGGACACTATGTGATCGAATGTTCCATTGATATCTCGATAATCTTTGTGTTCAAAGCGTGTACGAGCGCTATGATGATAACCACTAGAGCTGCCTATACAATTGTGTTCACGAGCGTATTCAAGTTGTTCAGTTGACAGCGATACTGCAGTAACATCAACTCCGGAGCCAATCGCCAACTGACGGGCAAGACTGCCCCACCCGCACCCAATTTCCAACACTTTTGACCCGCTGGACATCGCCAGCAACTCGGAAATTCTGTTGAGTTTATTCTGTTGCGCGGAAGCTAAAGATTCGGCATTCGATTGATACAAAGCTGACGAGTAACTCATACTTGTGTCGAGCCAGAGACTATAGAATGCATTGCCTAGATCATAGTGAAACTCGATATTACGCTGACTACCACTGTGTGAATTTCGATTCGTCCAATGCTGCCAAAGATTAACCAAACGCGATAGACGACCGCCCTGGGTGACGGGCCTGATACGTTGATCGTTGCGCATAATCAGCGAGAAAAGGTTAGCCAGATTGTCAGTATCCCATTCACCTCGCATATAGCTTTCGGCAAAACCGATTTGGCCGTCGGTGATGAGTCTTCGCAGAGGCTGATAGTTGTGCAAGACAACATCGGCATTATGCTCAGCACAATCGCTGCGCTGACCGTAAACGTTGATCATGCCATCGGGCCATGTCAACGAGAGTTGCCCGTCCTGGAACCCGTGCAGTACCTGTTCAAAACGGCGCTTTATACTTTTCGTTACCGCTGTGCTGACGCTGGAGCCTGCGCTGCTTCGGACCAGCGATTGATTTTCTACTTCGGCCATGGCTAATTATGGATTGTTAAGATTGTTGCTGGAAAAGGATTGTTTACACTGATGAGCGAACACCGGAACTTTTTTTATCCACAATAGTAACGCTTCCCAATGAATGCCTGCTGTCACTTTGAACGTTAAAAAAGGTACTGTGAAGAAATACCTCAACAATCCGGCTGCTGATAAAACCTTCCGCTTCGCGGTATAGGTGGCTGTTAGTAGATGCCCATGCTCATCATGTGCACGTATCCTCAAAATCTGGTGTTCATCCGGCACATTCAATCGAAAGTCATAGCGCATATTCATATGCGCAAATGGCGATACAAACAACGCTTTCTTGATTGATTGGTTTATCCAGTGAACCGGTTCGGAACAGGGATTGCGATTCAAATCATCGTCTGACAGTTCGACGGGCAACACATAGACATGTCGCTCACCAAACGTATTGTGCACTTCATGCAAAATCGCAATAGGCTGATCTTTGTCATCAAGACAATAAAACAGACTCAATGGATTAAATGTATAACCGCAAATGCGAGGAAAACAGCTAAGAAAAATTCGATGTGGTATTTTCTCAATACCAGCCTCGTTTAATTGTCTGACCACGTAGCGCTCTAGCGATTCAGTCGGAAACTCCCCGAAATCTTTATCGTAAAAGCTGAACAGATTCCAGCGATTTCGAGAGAACAACCACAGTCGCTGATCAAGCGTGTCGATTTCATCCAGCGCAAGCAATAGCGAATACACCCGATAGCGAAGCTCATGCACAGCAGGCCTTAGCCTTTTGTGATAAACCTGCCCACTAAAAAGAGCCGACTTCACGTCATTTCCATAGTCGCAACAGAAGGTTCTGTCAGCTGGGAGACAACGATGCGATCTGATGGCGTGTCAAGCTGCCATGGACGCGAAACACCGCCAAGCTGTTCGGCAACGGCTATGCCCGATTGCACAGCGTCTTCATGAAAGCCTGAACCAAAATAACTTCCACAGAACCAGGTCCGTCGTTTACCTTGCAGTTCCCATAATCTTTGCTGAGCTGCCATAGTGGAAGCGTTAAAGACCGGGTGATGATACTCGGTTTCGTTCAATATGCATTCAGTTGCAGGCATAACAGCCGGGTTCAAAGTGACGAAATAGTCGTTTGACGATACCAGATTCTGCAAACGGTTCATCCAGTAGCTTACGCACACTTTATTATGCATGGCCTTGGATTCAACATAGTTCCAGCTGCACCATGCACGTTTTCGCATTGGCATAAACCGATTGTCGGTATGTAGAACGGCCCGATTGGCCTCATAGTCAAAAGCACTCAGGTATTTAGCCTCGTTAGCCGTGGGTACATCGAGCATAGCAAGAGCCTGATCAGCATGTGCGGCAATAACAACATGATCTGCATTGACTCGATCACCTGAAAGCGAATCAACAGCCACTCCTGAATTTGATCTAGTGACTCGAGACACGGTAAAGCTGGTCTTGATGTTGGACTCACCAATCGCCTCTTTTACTTTGTTAACATACGCCTGGCTGCCACCAGACACCGTGCGCCATTGCGGTCGGTTGGTCAGTTGCAACAGGCCATGGTTATCACAGAATTTTATGAACGCTGCGGCTGGATAATCAAGCATTGTACTTGTTGAGGCAGACCAGATCGCCGCCGCGAAAGGCAGCAGATGGTCGTCGAGGAAAGCTTTTGAATAGTTTTCCCCAGCTAAATATTCACCTAAAGTTACATCACTGTCTTCTGGTATCTGTTTGCGCGCATTGCGATAAAAATGGATTAGATCTCGCAACATGAAATAGTAGCGAGGCCGAAATAACAAAGAAGGTTGTGCAAATAAACCTAAAGGCGGCCCACCGGCATATTCAAAATTGCCGTTATCCCGCGATACAGCGAAAGACATGTTACTCGCCTCTGTCTGAATACCCATGAGCGAGAACCAGGCCGTCAGGTTTGGGTAACTGGGCTCATTGTAAACAATAAAGCCAGTATCAATGTGAGCCGCGTGAGCATCTTCAGTGGTCTGGGTGTTTGCATGGCCACCAAGCCGACTATCCTGCTCTAACAGTGTGACGCGGTGGCTTTTAGCCAACAACCAGGCGCACGAGAGCCCTGCGGCACCGCTTCCAATCACCGCAACATGCAATTTTTTGAATGGATCCATCACCCTATCTTACACTGACCAAATGGGCAGAAAAATGCCAGGTGGGACACACGGCAGGCATTTCGCTATGATCCATATACGCCTTTAACACGTAATCGGATTTAAACAAATAATGAGTGCAGAAGAAATTGCTCCAGAGCGCTAAAGCACCGGATGAGGCCGCTCAGGCTCTTACGCAGCGTATGCGTGACAATCTGGTTGCCATTGGAAAATATCGCGATGAAGCCGCGTTTCAAGACCTCTACGCGCATTTTTCAGGGCGAATCAAGTCTTTTCTGATGGGAAAAGGAACACAGGAATCTGTGGCCGAAGAGCTCACCCAGGAAATAATGCTGATTGTTTGGCGCAGAGCTGAGAGCTACAACCCAGACAAAGCGGCTCCAAGCACCTGGTTATTTACTATTGCGCGAAACAGGCGCACTGACTACTTGCGAGGTCATTCTCGCATTGAAGTCGAGCTGGACGATGAAATGCTCGAAATAGACGACTCCAGACCGACCCAGGAAGAGCAAGTCGGTTTGTTGCAGCAATCACAAAAATTGGAACTAGCCTTGAACAAACTTCCTCAGGAACAAAGACAGGTGGTACATCTTTCCTACTTCCGTGGGAAGTCTCACGGCGCTATCGCGCAATGGCTGGACCTGCCCGTCGGTACAGTTAAATCACGCATCAGACTGGCCATGCAATCAATTCGATCGGAACTGGTTTCCAAGGAGATCAAGTGAATACGATATCTCACCATTTGACAGATGAAACCATACAAGATTACTCCGCAGGCGTACTCAACGCACCGATGGAAACCTTAATCGCATGCCATTTAACGCTTTGCCCCATTTGTCGCCAAAGAGCGGAATTGGCGGACGCCATCGGTGGACTATCGCTGGGCGACGGAGCCACCGTTTCCATGAATGTAACCGCTCAAGACGTAATAGCGTTAGATAAAGCAAATCCTGTTACTGGCGATGTACCTCAGACGCCAGTTGCCAGTGGCGCGGGTGTACCAAACCCGTTAGCGCGATTACTGCCAAGCCCATTACACGAATTGCCATGGAAGACATTCGGGCCTGGCATGAAACAGTATAATTTGGGCACGCTGCCAAGAAAAGAAGGCGCATTCAAGTTGATCTCGTTAGATCCTGGCTCGCGCATGAGCAAACACACACACGAGCATCGTGAACTAACGTTTATTGTAAGCGGGTCGTATTCGGATGAATTGGGCAAGTTTAAAGCTGGTGATATCGCTGACCTTTCAGCTGATCACCACCATACACCCCATGTCGATTCAGATATCCCGTGCATCTCGCTCATTGCCACCGATGCACCAGTGAAATTCGAAGGGCTATTCGGTAAAATTGTGCAGCCATTCGTAGGCATTTAGACCCGCTTGATATTGAACAAAGATGAGCAGTTCAACAGCGCAAACGGGTCACGTGTGCACATCACCAGCCATTAAGCAGACATTAAGCAGCGATCATTAAGCAGCCAGTTTAAGAGAATCAGCGCGATAGCTGCCATCGAGCACAGCTTCCCACCAGTCGCTGTTATCCAGGTACCAATCCAACGTTTTATCGATGCCCACTTCAAAGGTCACATTTGGCTCATAGCCAAGTTCAGACTGAATTTTTGCTGTATCAATTGCATACCTAAAATCATGACCAGCTCGATCAGTAACGTAGCTTATCAATGAGTTACTGGCCTCGCCTTGTGATGCTGGACAATCGGGATAGGTTTGGCGCAAGGTGCTACTGGCTTCGAATCGTTTATCGATCAAGGAGCAAATTAGATTAACGATGTCAATGTTAGTCCATTCATTGCAACCACCAATATTATAGGTTTCCCCTACTCGACCGTTTTGCAGAACCATGTCGATTCCCATTGCATGATCTTCAACGTACAGCCAATCTCGAATGTTTTTTCCATCACCATAGATAGGTAGTGCTTTGCCGCGTAAAACATTGAGTATCATTAAAGGAATAAGTTTTTCAGGGAAATGGTAAGGGCCGTAGTTATTTGAGCAATTGCTGGTCGTTACTTGCAAGCCAAAGGTATGGTGATAAGAGCGAACCAGAAAATCCGAAGATGCTTTACTGGCCGAATACGGAGAGTTTGGTGCATACGCTGTCTCTTCGGTAAAGGCCGGCGCCTCCATTGAGAGTTGACCATAGACTTCATCAGTCGAGACGTGGTGAAATCGATGCTCGTTTACGGCATGTTCTTCAATCTGCCAAACCTGTCGGGCGGCCTTCAGCAAACTGTAGGTGCCCATGATATTGGCCTCAATAAATGCATCAGGGCCAGTAATTGATCGATCAACATGACTCTCTGCAGCAAAGTGCACGATAGTATTGATTTGATGTACGCGTAATAGTTGCATTATGTAAGTGGTGTCGTTGATGTCAGCTTGAACTAATTGGCAATCGTCACTTAACAAACCATCCAGATTATGCGGATTACCTGCATAGGTAAGCGCGTCAACAATTATAATTTTGTCATCCGGATGATTTTCGCGAATATAGCGAACAAAGTTCGCACCTATAAATCCAGCAGCGCCTGTAACCAGCATGCTTCTCATGTTAACTCTCTCATCATTTTACGTAGCTCTACACGCCAATGTGCAGCTTGCAAATCTAAAGTTTCCCATGTACCCGTGAGTTCCAGAATACTGTATTTTGGCCTGGCAGCAGGCGTAGGATACTGGTCTGTACGCAGTGGGCGAACGGTTGCTGGGCTATCAAGCAATCCCAATGCCATACCCTCTTCCATAATCGCTTGCGCGAAGTCATACCAGCTTGCAACTCCCGCATCAGTCCAGTGCAGCACACCTGAAGCACGAATCTGAGCACCACGCCAAATCGCGTTTGCCAATGAATGTGCCCAAGTTGGAGTGCCGACCTGATCAGCAATAACCCCTACTTCGGCTCGCTCTTTCATAAGCCGCAGCATGGTTTTTACAAAGTTGCTGCCGTGCGATGAATACACCCATGCTGTTCGAAATAGCAAACTGTTATCAGGCAGAATTGAAAAAAGCCGCCGCTCACCAGCCAATTTGCTCTGTCCATAAACACTAACAGGATTGGCATCTGTTTCTGGTTTAATAGGCGTTGGCTCGGTTCTACCGAAGACAAAATCGGTTGATACGTGAATAAGGTGTGCACCCGACGCTTTGGCAGCAGTGGCAAGATTCCCAACAGCAGTATCGTTGATCGCAAATGCTGCCTCTTTTTCGGTCTCAGCTGCATCGACTGCGGTGTAGGCGGCAGCATTAATTATAACGTCGGGTTTGTTTTCTCTAACGAACCGCTCCACTAAAGCGGCATCGGCAATATCGAGCCTTGCCTTTGGAACACAAAATGACACAGCTTCAGGTTTGGTGCGTTGAAGCTCCCAAAACAATTGGCCTCGTTCACTACCGGTTAACAAAACTTGCATGTGTTTATGATTTTCGTGCGTGTATGGCCCAGAAAAAGGTAACGCGTCCAGCTCAACCGCTTTAAACATACCTGCTCGTTAGATTTACTATCGCAGAAGGTTGCAGGAAACGCGCCCGATAGCGCGACAATTGGAGGATAACACTGAAAATAACCGATATTTACGCCATTTTATTGGCTTTACCAGACTATTTTACCTAACGAACTATTGATATTGCTACAGCGCAAACTGCTACGGCCAAGTGTTGATGCCGACACCAATTAGTCAAATACATCAGATTCAGACAACACAGTTGCCGCTTTGTCCTTGGTAGCCAACTGCGTTTCAACACCGTCTACCAATGGCCAGTCAATACCCACTGCAGAGTCGTTCCACAGCAAACTACGCTCATGCTCAGGTGCATAAATATCAGAACATTTGTACTGAAAGTCAGCCGATTCTGACATCACGTAGAATCCGTGAGCAAATCCAGGTGGAACCCAAAGCTGACGCTTGTTTTCAGCCGACAATTCCACACCTACCCACTGTCCGAAGTGTACTGAAGACTTTCTCAAGTCGACGGCAACATCAAATACCTTGCCACTGGTACAACGCACCAGCTTGCCCTGCGGGTGCTGAATCTGGTAGTGCATTCCACGCAGCACACCTTGCGCCGAGCGGCTATGGTTGTCTTGCACGAAATCGATATTGAGGCCTGCATTGGCGAAAGCCGCACTACTCCAAGTCTCCAGAAAGAACCCTCTATCATCACCAAACACGTTGGGTTCGATAATTTTGACATCATTAATTTTTGTGTCGACTACTTTCACGTCAGCATATTGAATTTAACGAAATTAATAGCAACTGAGCAAAGCACAAGCTGTTCCATATGTTACTCAGGCATCCGACATAGCCAGTATCAATTTCCATTCGTTGGCACTGATCGGCATTATGGAGAGTCTGTTGCCTTTTTTTAGTAGGGTCATACCACTCAATTTTGTGTTTTGCTTGAGTGCCTGAAGTGTGATGATATTTTTAAATTTTTTTCTGTATTTCACGTCAACCATGCACCAGCGAGGTTCTTCCTTTGTGGCTTTGGCGTCGTAATATTTTGATTTTGGGTCGAGGGCTGTGTGATCGTCGTAGGCTTCACGAACAATTTCAACGGTACCAACTATGCCAGGTACCGGGCAACTTGAATGATAGAAAAAGGCCATATCCCCCTTTTTCATTTTGTCACGCATCATATTACGGGCTTGGTAATTCCGTATACCATCCCAGTGATCTTTCTTACCGGGCATATTGCGAAGATCGTCGATGCTAAAAGCATCTGGCTCAGATTTAAACAGCCAATAGTTCATGGCTTCCTTTTAGTAGCTCGTAATGGTTACCCTCGCTATTTTAGCACTCAATGGTATTGGCGCCTATACAACTACCCTGCGAAATGCTGGCAGAAACAAATGTACTAAAAACGGTACAGCGATCAAACCAATGACGGTAGCAATGCCTATGCTGCCACCCATAATCACGCCAGCTGCAATAGCTGTGAGGTCCCATAATACGATAGAAAGAAAGACAGGCCATCGATGCATTCGCTCTGCTGCAAGAGAAAGCGCAGTGATACCATCTGGCCCTAAAGCCGAAGCAGCCGCGAGTGATATGCCACCGGAAAACAAAATTACTCCCAATAATATGGCAATAATACTACCGGTAATTGCCGGACCCATAGGGTCGAAACCAACTCCCACACTGAAAGTTGGTGCCATTAATAGTAGTGCTGCCAAGGTGCCCAGACCAAACGGCACGCGGCCCCAAACCCACGCCAACATACAACAACTCATAGTAACAATTGGTAGTAGAAGCCAGAACGGAACAGGCAGTGCCTGAATCAAACTCTCGAGTAATAAAGCGAAGCCAAACGAACCAAATCCTGCCGAAGTTGCAACACCCAAACCAAGACCGACCATAACAGGAGCCACAAGGCCTGTGAATATGCGTTTTGGGGAGGCACTTTTGGTAAACAAACCGAATAGCAGACTAACGTCTGAATCTGTTTTGGTAGCAGGTACAACATGATTCAAATTGATTACTCTGCTGATCATTAAATAAAATGACGTGGTGAGGATCAGCAATAAAAACAGCATAGTAAACCGATAAGGCCATGAGCCAACTGGAACAAATGCTTGCAGCCTTTGAACAAAATCAGGAACAAATACGCTTGTAGCAAGCACTATGAGTAGCAGTGCTGAAAGCCCTGTTATTACGCGCGAGATCACACCACTTTTTGTTCCAGCTAATCCAAATTTGGATCTCGATTTGTTTGACGTTGTTGACGACTCAAACGTGTTTACAACAGCTGATCGTTTTGCTATCACGGCTTGAGTTGCATTGGATGTGACCGCAGAAAGAACTTCAGGCGACAGTGATGGCAGCTCGGACTTAACAAGGCGCTTGCCATCAGAGTCTTCGTAAACATCGGCATCGATTTCTACAGCAGAATTAACAACATCAAACCCAACAACCGATAGCGAATACTTGGCATTCAACAGTTTCGAACAAAGGCTATCCAATTCATACTTGCCTTGCTCAGGGTGATTATTTGCCAAAAAAAGCGTGTGCCAATAATACTTTGATAAAATCTGCTCCAGCTTGAGCTGCCGAAGAACCTGCATATGCACTACATCAACTGGACTCAACAAAGCGTTGAAATGCTCAGACGCGTCCTTGAGTTGCAACATGATTTCAGCTCTGTGCGCGAGCTGCTGTTCAGAAAGCTCACTATTGACAGATGAAACTTCGAAACTTAAACGCCGATATTCTCGAACTCGTTCGAGTAACTTGGATTCAGTTAAAGCATCGCTAACAGAAAAATGAAGGTTCGCGTTTATTGTGTTTGCGCTATCGCCACGCTGGATGCTGTTCGAAGTTGGTTGGATAGCCACTGTCATTTTTTCAGTCTCCCTACTAATTTACACGCACAGCAGAACCAGCGCACATGATATAGGGACCAATACAATTCGTCATTAATAACTAAACATTATTTACGGCAGCACCCAACAGGCAATACTAAATGATTAGCCTTTAAGTTTAATTAATCTTTTTGTTCGGCTGCACACAATTCTGATCAAAAAGAGTAGTTGCTAATAGGTTAAATATTAACCGCACTGACTGCTTCGTCTAACATTACGGCAAACACTGCATGTATTTTAAGTCGTTGTGCGCCAGCGACACAATTTGTGTTTAAAACAGCATGACGTATATTGGCGGCGAGAGTGTAATGAATACAACTTCAACAGTGCAATTATTGTAGTAAGCGTCGCAGCGGCGGTATTAGTAGGTAAAGCAAAAACGGAACGGTCAATAACCCGATCGCAGTTACAACCCCCACGCTACCTCCTAGAATTATCCCAGACGCCACTGCAGTGATGTCCCACAATAGCATGGCTAACGGAAAGGCCCAATGGTGCACACGCTCCGCCGCCAGTGCAAGTGAGGAGAAACCATCAGGTCCCAGAGCAGCAGATGCTGCCAGCGCTATACCCAATGCATACAGAAACAAACCAAGTGCAAATACAGAGATATTACCGCCAATAGAAAGACCTTCCGGAACGAAACCCGAACCGAAGCTGATGGCAGGTCCAATAAGCAGAAGCGCAGATAATGTACCCAGACCTAACGGTACGCGTCCCCAAAGCCACGCTAATAAAAAACAACCGACCGCTAGAACGGCATGTGACTGCCAAAATGGCAAATGAAAAGTTGTGTTTATGCCATCTAACAGCACCAATAAACCAAAGGTTCCAAATCCAGCCGATATTGATATACCCAGTCCAAGCCCAAGTAAAACTGGACCCAACGCACCAGCAAAAATTCGTCGTGGTGAGGCACCAATATCCAACAGACGTGAAAAAAAGCTCCTTTTCGCGTCTTTCGCCGAAACCACTAAGGCAGCGTCAACATCGCGAGCCAGGAAGTTGCTGATGAAAAGAAATAGCGATGCTGTAAACGCGAACAGCAAAAGAAGCATAACCAATCGATAAGGGATAGAGCCGATCGGTACTTTTGTTAGCAACGTTTGCAAAACATCTGGAGCAAACGCCATACCGCCAAGCATGGTCAAAGTGACACCACTAATACCAGTAATCAATCCTGATATAGTCCCGCCTCGAGCCTGAATAGCATTCTCAGCTTTTTCGCTACCACTCGACACATGAGGTATTTCATGAGATTTGGCAGCGATAGGTAATGGCGCTTTTGAAGTAGGCGAGTTAATCGCAGATTCCGAATTCAAGTCTACCTGTTCAACATTGGCAGGACTATCTGCTGTCAATGCAACAGAACTGCCTGTTGTTACATCAGTAGAACCATCAACAGTTATTTCAGCAGAACTGCTCGTTTCAATTTCACCAGAGCTATCTCCAACTAAATCAGCGCTATTTTCCGTTGTTAGATTGTCAGAGCCATCGATTGCTACCTCTGCCGAATTATGCAGAGCTACTTCAGCAGAACCATTAATATCTGTTTTAGCCAAAGCCTCCGTTGTAACTTCAGCAGAATCACTGACACTTGGTTCAGCCAAAGTCTCCGTAGTCAGTTCAGCAGAATCACTGACACTTGTTTCAGGCAAAGCCTCCGTTGCAACTTCAGCAGAATCATTAACACTTGTTTCAGCCAATGTCTCCGTTGCAACTTCAGCAGAATCATTAACACTTGTTTCAGCCAATGTCTCCGTTGTGACTTCAGCAGTATCATTAACACTGGTTTCAGCCAAAGTACCCGTTGTAACTTCAGCAGCATCATTAACACTGGTTTCAGCCAAAGTACCCGTTGTAACTTCAGCAGCATCATTAACACTGGTTTCAGCCAAAGTACCCGTTGTCACTTCAGCAGAATCTTCGCCAATGGGCTCAGCTGTGCTGGCCAGTGTCATACCAACCGCCCCGTGCATAGCTGTTTCCCCAGCACTATCGGCCGTAATTTCAACAGCACGGTTCGGCGTAGCTGTAGCTGGTTTGTCGACCGCTACGTCGGTTGATTTTCCCGGTGTTACATCGATCGATTTATCTTTTGCTATGTCAACTGCTATGTCATCCGGACTGTCGGAGGTTACTTTGACAGAATTGTCTTCCGACTCATTGGATGAACTTACCGAAGCTACACTGGAAGATTGTTTCGGTGACAGATCTGAAGCATCGTCTGTTGCTATGTCTGGCAAACCATCTGCAGTAACATTGGAAGAATTGTTGGAAGCAACTGTCGACGACTCTTCGTCTGCTGCATATGAAAACGCTTCTGGAACATCTGCTGTCGAGCCATCTGTTGTTATTTCAAACGTATCTTCTGGCGTACTTCCCAGCAACTCCGCAAAAGATACTTCAAGTTCTTCTTCCAAAAAAGCATCGGCCGTCTTGTTCATCGACTCTTCAAGCTCTTTTTCTAAAGACACATCTATCGACTTCTCTAAAGACTCCTCAAGTAGTTCAAGTTCTTCCTCCAGCGAAACTCCCGACGTTTCATCTAACGACCCTTCCAGCGCTTCTTCCAATGACACTATTGAAGCCTGATCCAAAGTCTCTTCTAATGCATGGTCTAGTGGCGTTAGAGATGCTTCATCTAATGAATCTACAAGTGATTCGTCTACCGATACTAAGGGCGTTTCAACCAACGACTCTTCAACAGGTTCATCCATCGACACTGCCGCCTGCTGTTCCAGTGAAGATTGTAGAGCTTCCCCGAGCAACACTTCAGGCGCCCCCTCCAATGACTCTTCAAGCGCCTCTGCTAAAGAGTTTTCCTGATTCTCCGCCAACGCTATTTCAGGTATCGCCTCAGGTATCTCTTCAGGTATCGCCTCAGGTATCTCTTCAGGTATCTCTTCAGGTATCTCCTCAGGTATCTCCTCAGGTATCGCCTCAGGTATCGCCTCAGGTATCTCTTCAGGTATCTCTTCAGGTATCTCTTCAGGTATCTCCTCAGGTATCTCCTCAGGTATCGCCTCAGGTATCGCCTCAG
>CALIMV010000325.1 GCA_938045275.1 uncultured Granulosicoccaceae bacterium | reverse complement strand
CGTCACTACCTGCATCGGCTCCAGCGTCGCTGCCTGCATCAGCTGCACCAGCGTCACTACCTGCATCGGCTCCAGCATCGCTGCCTGCATCAGCTGTTCCAGCGTCACCACCTGCATCGGTTCCAGTGTCGTTTCCTGCATCGGCTCCGGCGTCGCTGCCTGCATCTGCTACTCCAGCGTCACTACCTGCATCGCCTCCAGCGTCGCTGCCTGCATCTGCTACTCCAGCGTCACTACCTGTATCGGCTCCTGCATCGGCTCCGGCGTCACTTCCAGCATCCATTCCAGCGTCTGTGCCGGCATCAGATTCAGTACCCGTTCCAGCGTCAGTTCCGGCACTCATACCAGCATCTGTCCCAGTTTCTGGTTCGGTTCCGGTTCCGGCGTCTGCGGTCGATTCCGGATCGACCTGACCTCCAGTATCGGTCTGAGTTGAGGGATTTGTGTCTACTTCGGGTTGTTGTTCGGTAACTGGGTCTGCTGTAACTTCGTCTGGTGTTACTGGTGCACTTGCATTGTTACTATTCCCACTGCTGCATGCAGCCAACAATATTACTGTGGCAAGTGCAGGCAACTGAATCAGCTTGAGCATGTATCGTCCTTAGAGGCAAATGATTTTGGCGAATCTCGCCGAAGAATGGAGCTTAACATCTGCAAGTCTACTGCAATCTTAAATGTGTGGCCCTATTACAACTTTGCGAGAATTGTCGAAACTGCCTATAAGTAAATGTGAACCTAGTAGTGGTATCAAGCAGTAACAGCGGAATGCCATGGACTTTACCGGTGACTGCATCACGCTGGCGAGCGTTATTACAATCTTATAATGTGAGTTTGGCACTCATTCAAAGCACGCGTTTAACGACCGTACCGCTACAACTATATTGCGGCTAATAAGCACGATGAAGCAACAGCTTGAAAATGAGAACGGGTTATTTTTTTAGCTCTTTATAAATTGATCAGGGTCGGAAATATTTGATACAGGATGGTCTGACCACGTCCCACGCCTCATCAAAAGCTTCAGTAATAACTTCGGGTAATGCCTCGCTCTGCATTGCCTTCAGATTTTGTTGCAAGTGTGCAAGTGAACTAGCGCCGAGAATGACACCGTGATCTGCCCAGGGTGAGGCCAATGCTGAATGATGAACTAACCATCTGATAGCCGCTTCTGCGGGCGCGATATTATTTGTATGACAGGTGGATGCAACATCATTGATGACGCTAAAGTAGCTTGGCTTCCAGTATCGGTCCTGATAGCCGGCAAAGTTTGCGAATCGGCCGATTTCAGGAACGGAGTCAAAATTCTGATGTTTTCCCGAGAGCATACCCCCGGCAAGCGGGTTGTACACGTAAAATGCCATGCGATAGTTCCTTAAGCATGCGAACAACTCACGTTCAACATCGCGCGTAAGCGCGTTGTACATGCCCTGATAAACACTTGGCGTAATCCAGCCTTCAGAATTACAGATCTCCATCACTTCAGCCACTTGCCAAGCGGCATAGTTACTAAGACCAAAGCGTTGGAATTTGCCTTCTGCGTGCATCTCGGAAACAGCTTTTAACGTGTCGAAAATTGACACATTAAGGTCGGGGGCATGCAAATAAAAAAGGTCTATCGAACTTTTATTGAGTCTTTGCAGCGAAGTTGTTAATTGGCGTTTTATTGAAGCAGCTGATAGTCCGCCCTCTATATGGGGGTTCGCTTTACCAGCTAGTTGTAGTCCGGCAAGTTTACCTGTCGAATTTAGCCTGCCGAGTAGTTCTTCGGTATTGCCCTTGTTATAAACGTACGCTGTATCGACTTCTCTATTTTCTGATTGCGAAAAAACGGACACCATTTCCTCAGCTGTCGTCTGGTCAACCTGGTCGCTGAAAGTCATGGTTCCAAGAATGGTTTTCATTTATTTTTCTCTCCATACATTGACAAAGGCACGCATCAACCACTTTAGACTATCTAAAGTAAAGCTGCATTTGCATGACACATACATTCTTGGGAGTCAATCGTGGTAAGTAATTGATGCAGCTCCATCATTCTGCAGGGTTTGCAGTATGAAGGCTGGCAGAGACTTTACTACTTTGGTACCGTGGCTGGAACACCATTGTTTCCATCCGATGACTATGATCAGATGAGGGTGATAGTGTTCAAAGTTTGCTGGTTGCTTAATGTGTTAACATTTTGCTTAGATTGCTATGATCGAGCCGTTCTAAAGCTATGCGACTGCCTACCCAAGTTAGTTCTCCTATTAGTTTGTCAGTAGTCGTGCTGATCTTCCTTTTTATACCAACTTTATTTTTAGGTGTTATGGCTGATGAACGGTCAGACAATACAAATGAAAACGAAGGGGCAGAGCTGCGAGTAGTCATACCAGCCGGGGACGACGCTGGTGCAGTGATCGATAAGGACATCCGTCGAAAAATGTTGTCAGAAAAGCTGATCAAGATGGGGCGTGCCAAATCACAAAGTTGTACTCGCTGTCATAACAGAACAGGAATGAAAACACTTGCAAATGCTACTGGATGGGATCGGTCCATAGCTGAGTTTGTTGTAAAACACCTGACGGAGCTTCGCGAAGGTATGCGTGTTCATGCGGTGATGTCTAGTATTGCAAAACCACTAAGCGACCAGGATATAGCCTTAATCGCTGCGTGGTATCAGTCGGTCAGTCCCGGAAACGAACATTGATAGTTGTACTCTATTGTGCGTAGTTTCAACTGCTAAATCTTATGATGAGAAAAGTTTATGTATAAAGTGCTGGTTTCAATTTTCATTCTATTGTTCGCAGTAACATCGCATGCTGCAGATAAAGACAAATTCATAGCGTTTTTTGATGAATATCAACGCCTGACATCAGAGTTTGATGTGTCAGTAAATAAATTGTACGCAGACGATGCCAAAATTATGGGCGTACGAAAAAAGTCTGATGGCACTGAAGAATCAATGACTATTGATGGGGCTCGCTGGAAAACCATTATATTGGCTTCAATGGAGCGTGCTGAAAAGATTGATGACCGCAGTGAGTATAGTCAGGTAGTCATCGATGTTAATGGGGGCGAGGCAAAAATAAGCGCAACGAGATATTCCACCGTTGATTGTTTTTACGACAAGCGATTTTACATGGTTGTGAAACCGTCTGTAGACAATCAACTACAAATCGTTGAGCAGTTTACGGAAACGCCGGCACAATCGAGCTGTGAGGATTCCAAAACTGATTTACCGGAATTTCTACAAACCACGGCCAAGATGATAAACGAGCAGTTGCCGGCAAAGATTGATCCCGAAACCCAGTTGGTTAAAACCACTGCTGATGGAAGTAAGCTTACTTATCACTATGTGTTAATTAACTACACCTCAGATACACTATCAACAGACGAAGCTACAGCGAAACTTGGCCCAATAGTCGTACAACAGTCATGCAGCAGCCCCAATCTTCGACCTATTCTGGATCAGAACGGTTCGCTGTCTTATATCTACAGAGGTTCAGATGCGGCCCAGATCGTTAAATTCGATGTAGATATAACGGCTTGTTCGGGCTAGTGCATACGTGCATTTTTTATCAATAACTGTAGATGCCAATTGCAACCTGCTTTAATCGATAGCTGCCGCAACCTGCTTGCAGAGCTCGGAATAATCAGTTTGGACGATACGATTGTGGCCTACCCATTGGCAGGTGGTGTTGCCAGTGATATTGCCATGGTTCAATTCGGCAAGCGAAAGCTATGCGTTAAATTTGCTCTGCCCAAGCTTAAAGTTCAAGCTGATTGGTATGCACCGGTTCACCGGAATAACGCCGAGTATGCCTGGCTGGAAGTGGTTTCCAAAGTTTCTCCAACGAGCGCCGTAAAGTTGTTTGGACAATCTCAGCGTTTGCATGGATTTGCCATGGAGTTTCTGGAAGGCGACGATGTTTATCTTTGGAAGACGGCTTTACTAGCAGAAGCACCTGGGCGTTCAGAAGCATCAAAGGTAGGAGCATTGATTGGGCGCGTACAGGCTGCATCGACAAGTGCTAAGTTTGACACCAAGTCGTTTCAAAATAGTGATGACTTTAAAGCGATACGAATCGAGCCTTACCTGTTGCACACCGCCAAGGCGCACAACGAAATCGCACCAGCATTACATAACATTGCGGAGCAGCTGTACGGCAGCGATCATGTTTTATGCCATGGGGATGTAAGCCCAAAGAATATTTTTCTACGTGGTGGCTGTCCGGTCATTCTGGATGCTGAGTGTGCGACGATGGGTGACGCAAGTTTCGACCCTGCGTTTTGTATTAATCACCTTGTTCTAAAAGCTGCTCATTTGCCTCATTCAGCGAATCGATGCTTAGCCGAAGCGAATCAGTTTTGGCAGTCTTATTATCCGTTTGTTACATGGGAGTCGGTGGCAGACCTCAATACCCGCATCTGTCGATTGTTGCCTGCATTAATGCTGGCACGAGTAGATGGAAAATCGCCCGTGGAATACCTGTCTGCGACGGAACAAGACATCATTCGTTCAATCGCTGTGCAACTAATAAGATCGCCCATTAGCCCATTGGATAAATTGCTGCATCACTTAGGTGAGCAATTCTTGTCAATGTCTAAACTCTGAAGACCGTAATAGATGGAGATGCCAATTTGACCAAAATAAAGTCGCTGTCGGGTAGGCGAATCTGGGACTCGCGCGGAAATCCGACTGTTGAAGTGGATGTCATATTGGCTAACGGTGTATTTGGCCGAGCAATTGCGCCGGCGGGTGCATCACGTGGTAAGCGTGAAGCGAATGATCTGCGTGACGGCGGACCAGCGTTGCAAGGCATGAATGTATCGCAAGCACTTGCCAATATAAACGGCGTTATTGCGGATAAATTAGTGGGTATGGACATTGAAGATCAAGCTGTCATTGATGACGCGATCGTGGCGCTTGATTCATCGGCTATGAAAGAAAAGCTCGGTGCCAATGCAACTGTAGCCTCATCTCTGGCTGCGCTGCACGCTGCGGCCGCGCAAGCACGTGAGCCTTTGTGGCGACACATTGCAAACTGTTACGGAACAAACCCCTCGATACCGTTGCCAGAGATTCAAATTTTTGGTGGTGGAGCTCATGCCGGTCGTCGCGTTGATATTCAGGATTTTATGATCATGGTGCCAGGTGCTGCGAATTTTGATGAAGTTATGGAAGTTACCAACGAGGTGTACTTCGCGGCCGGCGACATCATGGCCACGCGCGGCAGTGCTGCGGGGGTGGCCGATGAAGGTGGTTGGTGGCCAATGTTTGATAGCAATGAGCAAGCATTGGAGACGCTTGTAACTGCAATTGAAAAAGCCGGAGAAAAACCAGGTGAGCGTGTGGTTATTTCCCTCGATGTTGCTGCGTCAGAATTTGCCAGTAATGGTCAATACCGGTTAGCACTTGATGATCGTGAATTATCTTCTGCGAAATTTATAGACATGCTAGGTGGGTGGCTTGATGCCTATCCAATTGTCTCCATTGAAGACCCACTGGCAGAGGATGACGTCGATGGCATGATCGAATTTACACAACGCTACGGTAATCGAGTGCAGATTATCGGCGACGACTACTTAGTGACAAATACCGAATTGGTTGAGCATGCGATAAAAGACCAAGCTTGTAATGCGGTGCTGATCAAACCCAATCAGGTTGGTTCGGTTAGTGAAGCAGTAAGTGCATTCAAAGTTGCGAAGGAGGCTGGTTGGGGAACGGTTGTCTCAGCCCGATCTGGAGAGACTGAGGATGTGTCAATTAGTCATCTCGCTACCGGACTGGGTTGCCAGCAGTTAAAAGTCGGTTCATTTCAACGATCAGAGCGTATGGTTAAGTGGAATGAATGTCTACGAATTCAGGATGAGCTGGGGGCTGATGCTTTTGTCGGGGGCGAGTCTTTAAAGAACACATGGTGGGGCAGGGGCGAATAAGATTGTTCTAGCGTGTAAATCTTAAACCAATGCCAAACATATTCGATTTTTCGTGATAGTTGTAAATATGCTCATTTCGACCGAAGTGCCCATAAAGCATTAATGGCAGAAGAAAATTATCTTCTCCAAGATTCAAATTCAGTCGTAGTGCTGCGGCTGTCGAACAAGCCCTCTTGCCGCATTTGAGTTCGATTGATAGTTCCTTTTTACCTAATGAAAAAAATTGCGGGTCATTTATCGCTTTGCGACCCCATTCATTTGTAAAGTTCAGCGAACCTAAGTTGTAGTCTCGGTAGTCGGCATCGTTATCCGGCTCCCACCAAATTTTGTTGCTCGGATCGGTAAACACAGGAATCTTGATTCCAGCTAAAATTTGCGTGCAGAAAAAAGTATTTTTGCATTTCATAACGTTGCGACCGATATCTAATTTGACAGACAGCTCTACAAAATTCCATCCTCTACTGACACCGTCTGTCCATGATGGATTATTATCGGCAAGGTCAGCAATGGTATTTCTAATTTCTTCATTGCTTGATTCTGGTGCAAATAAACTATCAAATTCCAGGTCTTGCCCATTAGAGTGATGGATGAGAGACCAAGTGATACCTTTGTATCTTATACCTGATGTCTCGACCGGTAATTCTGGTGCCCAATTCAGGTGCAGCCCGGGGCTGGTCATGCGGTTACGAACAGGGCGACTGTTACGTCTTAATTCTTGGTTTCCGTCACTAGTAATATAGAAATCGAAGTCTGTGGTGTATGAGAAAAAAACATTGAATGTGCCAATGGTATTTTTCAGAGATTCAACGTTGAAAATGGAGCATGTACTTTCAGACACGAAGTTCTCTTGCTTCACACTGTTCGAGCACGTTAAAAAGTCGTACTTTGCGGATAAGCGAATTTGTAAACCCTGTTCATCCTTACGATTTTCTGGTACGGACCACATGACAAAACTCGGCTTGTAAATTGCAAAGCGCGCTGGCTCTTCAGCATCCTCGTTGTTGTTGGTTGAGTCTGTGGTGTCGTGTTGCGCAATGATTTCTACGTCGGTCTGCGCCCATGGTGTTTCTACGGAGACGATAATCAGCAAAAGTGCCAAACTTATGATACGCAAGTAGATACGCATGAATGTTTTGTGCATGAGTACGCATTGCCGATGAAGTTGTTCCCGAGCAAACGGGGCAATGGTAAATACTCACGAGCATTGATTATGAATGAGGGTCATAAATTTACGCAATCTGAGTGCTTTGGTCAAGACATGATCATTATAGTAAGGCCGATTGGCTTCAACGGTACGGAGTAGGGCTAATTACTCATAGTCGGGCGAGAGAGGAGGCCATACACGTTGAGAATTATGAGTGGCAGATAATGAGAATCAGCTATGACTCACAGAAAATGCCTTTATTCGATGCCTTATTTTTTTGATGTTTTAGTGGAATAATGATTCTATAGCCGACGCCATTTTTGACGGTTGGCACGCCTTCTGAGCATTAGATTTGACAATGAGCATCAGACTTGCGTTAGGTATTTGCTGAATAAGACAATAATTTAGCTGCCAGGCATTTTACGGAAAGAGGAATAGTGTGATAGTGTGCTTTTCAGTGGCGTCGGACGGTCCAGAGTTTGGGGCGGAGTCGGCGCCAGAAGCTGCGCGTAGATCAAAACAGGAGAATTGAATGTCGTTTAAAAAGTTAGTATCCATCGTCGGTTTGGCGATGCTGTTGTCGACCAAGTTGGCAGTAGCTCAGGAAGCAGGTGGAAATCTGGTTTACATTGTTCAGCCGGAGCCGCCTTCGTTAGCACCTTATCTTTCTACATCGGGGCCCATAGGGCTTGTCGCTCCGAAAATCTATCAAGGTTTACTCGACTACGACCTTGAACTTAATATCGTTCCCGAATTGGCCGAAAGTTATGAAGTGAGTGAAGACGGCTTGACGGTTACGTTTAATTTGCAAAAAGGCGTAACTTGGCATGATGGCGAACCGTTTACGTCTGCAGATGTGCAGTTCACGATTATGGACGTGTTAAAAAAATTCCATCCTCGCGGACCCAACTCTTTTAAAGAGGTAAGCGAAATTCAAACTCCAGATGAGCACACAGCGATCTTTAAACTTGATCGCCCGGCACCCTACATGATGCGTGCGTTTGCAGGTTACGAGTCTCCTATCGTGCCCAAACACTTATTAGAGGGGAAAGATATTCGTGAAGCTGAACTGGGCAACAACCCAGTTGGCACTGGCCCATTTAAGTTTGTTGAATGGAAGAAAGGTCAATACATCCGACTCGAAAAAAATGAAAACTACTGGAAGGAAGGTCTGCCTTACCTTGATCGTATAGTGGCCAGAATAATTCCAGATGCATCAACTCGAACTGCGGCAATGGAAAGTGGAGAAGTTATGTATGGCGCGTTTGGTGCGATACCTAATGTAGATGTAGTGCGACTTCGTGAAATGGATACCATCGGGATTACCACTGAAGGTTATTCAATGATCAATCCAATGTCATTGTTGGAGTTTGATACAACCAAGCCACCATTCGACAATCCTGCCGTTCGAAATGCAATTTCCTTGACCCTCGATCGTCAGTTTTTTATCGACAATATCTGGTTCGGTTATGGTAAGACCGCAACAAGCGCGCTTTCTTCAAACTTTGAACCAACTGGTTTGTACAAAGCCAGTGCAAATTACCCTGAAAGCCCCGATGTTGAAGCCGCGAATAAATTGTTGGACGATGCTGGAATCACTGCAGATGGTGATGGTGTTCGAATAAAGACAACGCTCGATCTTATTCCGTATGGTGAAGAATGGCGCCGAGCTGGTGAGTACATAAAACAAGCCGTCGCTGATATTGGTATTGAGGTAGAGCTTCGCTATGAGGATGTTCCTACCTGGATTAAGCGAGTCTATACAGACTATGATTACTCGATGAATCTGAACTATTTCTATCAGTTACCCGACCCGGTTATTGGAGTGCATCGTCACTACGGTACCGACCAAATTCGATCGGGAACACCGTTTGTTAATTCAACACGCTATAGCGACGAAGAACTGGATGCGCTGTTGGTTGAAGGTGCAACGTCAGCCGACCCTGAAGCCCGAGTTGGCATTTACCATAAGATTCAAGACAAGCTGAGCGAAGATCAACCAGTGGTAAATCTGTTTGAATTGGAATTTATTACAGTATTCAACAGTAAGCTTAAAGATCACGACTTCTCTGCAATGGGGTCTTACTCTTCTTTTGACCGTACATGGTTGGAAAAGTAATTCGCTAAGTTCTTAGGAATGGATTCAGCCGGGTTTGGAACCCGGCTGTTTTCTTGTTTAAAGTTATATAACCTGAACACAGCCTAATTCTCATGAGTCACAGTACCAAGCGCGTACGTTATGTATTAAAACGGTTGCTCCAGGCTGTGCCGGTCATCATCGCGATTCTTGTTGTCAATTTTTTCTTACTACAACTGGCCGAAGGCGATGCGGTGGATGTTCTTGCTGGCGAGGCAGGTTCTGCAACTCCAGAATACATGGCGCAGCTTCGAGAGAAATTTGGTCTTGACAAGCCACTGCCGGTGCAATTGGCTATTTATCTTAAGAATGTCTTGTCGTTCGATCTTGGGTACTCATTCAGGCATGAGATGCCGGTACTAAAACTGGTACTCGATCGTTTTATTCCAACGTTGTTACTCATGGTGTCGACGATACTGCTTGCTGTGGGGTTTGGCATTGTTTTAGGTTTGTTTGCTGCATCGGGTCTCAATACCTGGCGCGATAGCGTCATATCAATTTTTGCGCTGATTACTTATGCAACACCATTGTTTTGGGTTGGGTTAATGATGATCGTTGTTTTTTCACTTAAATTTAATTGGTTTCCAACCAGTGGAATGGAAAATGTCGTGATGTTTTATGAGGGCTGGGATAGAGTCAAAGACATCGCCCATCATCTGGTTATGCCTACCATCACGCTGTCCCTGTTTTATTTGGCGTTGTATACCCGCCTGATGCGGGCATCCATGTTGGAGCAGGCCGGTATGGATTACGTGACTACGGCTCGCGCAAAAGGCTTAACCGAGCGACGTATTATGTTTGTACATGTTTTGCGTAACGCCATATTGCCGGTGATAACCATGGCCGGCGTTCAGGTGGGTGCATTGATAGGTGGTTCGGTTATTGTCGAATCTGTGTTTGCCTGGCCGGGGCTGGGGATGCTTGCATACGAGGCATTGTTTTCCCGGGATTTGAATTTGTTATTAGGAATATTTTTGTTATCTGCTCTTCTGGTCGTAGCAATTAATTTAATTGTCGATATTATCTATTCTTTTCTCGACCCTCGAATAGAGGTGTCCTGAATGGAATTTTGGAAACTGTTCAAACGAAATCGATCGGCTGTGTTTGGGTTGGCGATTCTGGTTATTGTTTTTGTCGTTGCGGCAATCGCCGCTATATTATTTCCGGATGACCCGTTCAAACTCGTTGGAAAGCCCATGTCGGCACCTGGGGCGAATGGATTTTTGCTGGGCAGCGATACGCTGGGCCGGGATGTGGCAGCCGGTATTGCTCACGGGGCGAGAACATCACTATTGATTGCAAGCTTGGCAACAGCCGTTGCGGTATTGCTCGGTGGGTTACTGGGCGGATTA
>CALIMV010000324.1 GCA_938045275.1 uncultured Granulosicoccaceae bacterium | reverse complement strand
TCATCTGCGACCCTATCAACTCGAAGGTACGGGTTGGCTAAGTTTTCTCGCCGAGTACCAATTTAACGGCATACTCGCCGACGATATGGGACTGGGTAAAACGCTGCAAACACTGGCGCACATTCTCAATGAAATTACTATGGATCGTCTGAGTGGGCCAACGCTCATAGTCGCTCCAACCAGCTTGCTCGGTAACTGGTCTAGAGAGTCCGCCAAGTTCACACCAACGTTAAAAACACAAATCTGGCACGGCAGCGATCGAAAATCCCAAGGCTTAGATTTCGATAAGTTCGACATCATTATTACCAGCTATGCACTTGTTACCCGAGATATCGACTTACTGCATGAACAAAATTTCGGCTTTGTCGTTCTTGATGAGTCACAGGCGATAAAAAATCCGGGAGCCAAAGTAACTCAAGCATTAAAGACGCTGAAAATTCCAAGACGATTGTGTTTAACCGGTACTCCGCTAGAGAATCATCTTGGCGAGCTTTGGTCGCAATTTGATTTTCTAATGCCAGGATTTCTCGGCACTCGAAAGCATTTCAATCGCTACTTTCGCAACCCTATCGAAACCCATAACAGTTTTGAACGCCAACAAAGGTTAGCTGAGCTCATTAAGCCATTTCTATTGCGCCGTCGAAAAGAACAAGTAGCATCCGAACTTCCACCGAAAACAGAGATTATTCGTGAGGTTACGCTTGAGGGTGAGCAGGCTCGATTGTACGAAAGCATCCGCGTTACCATGGAACATCGAGTTCGACAGCTTTTGGCTGAGCGAGGTCTTGCCCGCAGCCACATTGAAATGCTCGATGCACTGTTGAAACTAAGACAAACCTGTTGTCACCCAAAACTGGTAAAACTCGATACCGCACGTGGCATAGAACACTCGGCGAAAACTGAATTACTAATGTCGATGCTTCATGAGCTAATCGATGAGGGTAAAAAAATTCTGTTGTTCTCGCAGTTCACCGAAATGCTTGCATTAATCGAAAATGAACTCGTTGCATCTAATGTTAACTACGCAAAACTAACCGGGCGAACCCGTAAGCGAGATGAAGTTATCGACTCGTTTCAACACGGCGATGTGCCCTTGTTTCTTATTAGCCTGAAAGCCGGAGGTACCGGGTTGAATTTAACCGCTGCCGATACCGTTATTCACTACGACCCGTGGTGGAATCCTGCAGTTGAAAATCAAGCCAGTGATCGAGCCCACAGAATTGGTCAGACTAAACCTGTGTTTATTTACAAACTGGTAGCCAGCAATACGGTTGAAGAAAAAATTCTCTCCATGCAGCAACATAAAAAACAACTTGCAGATCAAACGCTAAACCAGGGCGAGCAGCAAGCCATGAGTAGTTTGACAGCAGATCAGATTCTGGCTCTGTTTGAATCAGACGTTATGGATGATACCGACGATCAACCAACGGCTTGAGCCTGCGCTTTTTCTTTGGCATCGAGTGCAGCTCTTATCTCTTTGTGTTTTTCTTCTGTGATTGGGTAGCCACGCATTAGAAACAATGCAGCCAGCTTAAATCCTATACAAGGTAACCCATAGAGTACTGCCAGACCCTGAATAGCATTGCCATTGTTTTCACCAGTAGCACTGAATCCCATGATGTCGAGTAGTGGGAAAGCAATGCCGATGGCTAAAGCAAAAGACAGTTTGGTCGCAGTTCCCCACAGCGCAAAGAACAAACCTGGCCGTTTGTAACCGGTTTGCAGTGCATCCCACTCTATCAGGTCGCCATTTATCGCCGCTGGCAGCACCAGATCTGCACCAGTAGCAAATCCTGTCACAATGACGATCAGATAAAAAATACCAAGTGATTCTGTACCCAGAAACGGTGTCCACACAAAAAACGTTGCTGCCAACAATATGGCTACCGTCCAAGTTTGATGTTTACCCAGCCTCTTCGAAACCGCTACCCATACAGGTACAGATAAAGCAGAACAAATAAAATATAAAAACAACAAACGCCCAACTTCATCAGCCGCACCAATAACGTGTGTGACAAACAAGATGAATAAACTGGCCGGTATTGCATTACCCACAGCATTGAGAAAAAAACTAGCCAGTAATTGTCTGAACGGGGTGGGCTTGGCGATTACCGACCATGCTGCAGAGAAAGTATTTTCGGGTAGCGTTGTTTCTTTGTTGTCGGGTACAAACAAGGCAGCCAAAACAGTGGAAATAATCAAGGTCACAATGACCAACCAAGTAATGCCTGATAAAGTCTGACCCAGATTTGCAGAGTCGTCTGCCGAGAAAATCACGGCAAACATTAAAGCCGCCAATGAGCCAGTTAATCCGAACGCTACACGCACCCCTGTTATTGAGCTGCGTTTATTGTAATCAGATGAAAGCTCTGCTCCCCAGGCACCCAAAGGTACAATGGATAATGTGCCTGCAATATAGATAGCAATTGTACACAACAACAAGTAAGCAACACCTGCACTCTCAGGCGGATTAAAAAGATAGAACGTGGATACACCAATCAAAGGTGTTGCAATAACAACAAACAACTTTCGTCGACGCCACGAAGTGGGAGTAATATCAGATAGGTAGCCAACAATGGGGTCGGTAATGGTATCGCACAAACGCGCAACTAACAGAACAATACCCACACTGGTTAAGCTCAAGCTTGTCGATTCGGCGTAAAAAGTGGGTATGAAAACTTGCAGTGCAATAAAGGCCGCAGCCAGTGGAAAAGCCAGAGAGCCGTAAGCTGCGATAGTAGTTCGGGAAGGATTGCTTTGCATGGTTTCACTGTTTGCCTGTGATGCGAAAAGCTTTTAGAACAAATTAGTGAGTGCAACACCCATACCTAACCGATGCTGAAAGCGATCATAATCTATTAACGAGTCGCCATACCCGTTAAAATACTGAACCATGCCACGAAATTTTCCGGACAATGGAAAAGTGATGGTTGTCTCTATAGACCCTTTTCCAGTTGATGGGTTACCACGAATCACACTCGCCATTTCAAGCTTCGCTGCTTTCCATCCCAATGATAACTGTGCATTGCCCAGGTACCGATCGATGTCAGGGTTGTCATCCCCTTTAGCATCGGTTGGGGATTCTTTACGTTTCTCTGGCAATCGGTACCATGGCCTCAATGAAGCTACGAAAGAACCGCGGCCATAGATCAGTTCAGCATAGATTCGGTTCCAACTTCGAGACAGGTCTTTTAATTGTCCGTTTGATTGATGCTCCAACCCAAGCGACAAAGCCGTTTTTCCGTCGAACGGACCCCACAACAGCGGCGTCAGATAAAACACTTCCGGTTGATAATTGGTTTCGCGAAACGGACTGGACAATGGCGCGTTATACAACTGCCACCAGGACTCGATTGTAATGCCGAACTGCAACGCATCTCCAGCAAACAACAAGTCATTTTGATTGACTTGCGACTTAAGGCTGATTTGAAAATTGACCTCATAAGGCTTGTAGGACAGGCCTTCCGGTGCGTCTTGCAACTCCAAGCTCGGCTCGTTCACGTTTGATGTATAGCTTAGCGGCAAGAAAAAATTATGTTTATGGGCGGTAATTACGTAGGGATTAAACGCATCTTCACGTTCAGCTTCTACACGCTCAGCAACAATCGGGGTATTAGATTTTACGGTGCCTTCAGGCTCTACAGTTTCGTCGGTTGTTACCGGCGCGGTGCTGTCGGTCACATCCGCCCATGCGTCGTAAATTGGGCTCAACAGAGTGCAGCAAATAAGTGCGAGCATAGGATATCGCGTGGAGGTCACGCTGAAACAACGACACATTGGCTTTTTAAACAAGTTTCAGTAGGTGTTGAGTCCGCACAAACAGATGCATAGTTGAGCACATAAAAACTGTGCAGACCAACTAACAGACGGGACTTTATTCAACAAAGGGAATTAAACGCGCCTTGCCCATATGCACCGGAAAGCGCCAGGTAATATCAGATCTTTCGTTTGGCTGATTTGGTGCGCGAGGTGGTTTCGCCCACGCCCATTTTGAATCACGCGCACCACCGTCATCATCACGATTTATCTGTAATTCAAATCCAAATGTTCGTCCTATGGGAATTTTGGCTGCTGCCAGATTGATGCGAACTTCCCAGGTAGAGCGTTCCTCCCCACCGCATAAACAAGTGCCAAATTCGACCAGTGTCGAATCTTGTACATCAAAAATCACTTCGTCTTGAACAGTGTTACCGCGATAAATTCGCTTATTCGCCGCACTGCTATTGTTTTCTTCGTAGTTGGGCTCGACTCCACGAACCAACGGGATGTTGATGAGTAAATCGTCTACTTTATCGTAGTCGTTTATACCCCGACTTAAGTCACCATCAAAAAAAATTTCCAGTGAATCGTCATCGAAAAAATCAAGCCCTGAATCACCGTTAGCTTTTATTGTGGTCCCGTTCCGCGCCTTCCCCCAAACAAAAATTGTAAGGTATTGTTCATCGTGAATTGCTGCCCATTGGTAATCAGGGTTTGGGTCTTCCTCGATATCGACACTATCGTCTCGAATCATATTATTGATGGTTAATTTATTTCTGTTGTCGTCTGTGTATGTGGCAAAGCTCCAGAAAGCGTCATCTTCTTGAATTCGCCCATCAATAATAGTTGAACGTCCAATCCCGAATATTTGGACATCAGGCTGGGCATCGGTTGTCGATGCATCTGCGATCTGGGGGTTTGTATCTCGTTTACGTTCCTCCAGGTTACTGATGCCATCACCATCAATATCAAATACATCGCCTGGTTCACCAGTAGTGGTGTAGCTTTCTTCAATCACAGAAAACGTTATGCCAGTAGTGACGTTTTCCTGAGAACTGGAAGCACGCGCAAGTAACAGCTCAGTCGAATCTGCCAACAATTCCTTCCATTCAACGAATAAGTTCAAAGAACTGTTCTTCGCAACCACAGTAGACCCCGTCCAAATAGCGCCTTGCGAGACCATGTTGATCCGATTACCGTTGATGCTGACAAACAAGCGCAAATTTTCAGGAACTATTGCACGTGTGTTTAGAAAACTGGGTGGCGTGAACGTGATTTCCGACTTCCCATTGGCGTCTATGTCGACGGTAGAACCAAATTCAGTGCACGCGCTCAACAATAACAACAACAGCGAGCTCAGGGCCAGTCCAATTCTAGACGTTGAATTCAGCAACATTATGGTTGCCCCACATTAATGGTTACCGTACAAAGGTCGTTCGGGCATGCCGGACCATCGTCGGTTCCACCTGTATCTACCGCTGCGGCAATGGCACCGGCCGCCAACACACCCAGCACCACATACAAAACCGTTTTTCTTTTACTGCCTGACTCAACCGTAGACGCAGGTGCTGTTGTTGGGCTTGATTCTGCTGCAATATTGGGTGCATTTATTTCACGTAGCAGCGGATTGAATGCATACCCCCGAACTGTCCGGTTACCGGCCTTGTCTCTTGCCTGGATGTAGTACTCGATATTTCGAGCACTTGTGGGATCGGTCGGAATATGCGCAATGTAAGTAGAAGAATACGATACCCGGTTCATTTGTGAAGTGCTGTAGGCCGGGTCGTCCTGAAAGCGATAGTACAGGATGACACTGTCCAGTTCATCGTCATCAACTACAGTGGCAACAAACGACTGCCGAGTGGTGGCCTCAACCGCACCGTCAATACTGTGCTCAATAAGCGGTGGCTCAACGTCGATAATATCGCTTTGGGC
Source organism: uncultured Granulosicoccaceae bacterium (assembly GCA_938045275.1). Taxonomy (GTDB): domain Bacteria; phylum Pseudomonadota; class Gammaproteobacteria; order Granulosicoccales; family Granulosicoccaceae; genus Granulosicoccus. Next base: position 1,102 of record CALIMV010000324.1, on the reverse strand, counting down.
GTAAGCTGCTGACATGCCAAACAAGACTTGCGACAACGCAAACCAACCGGCAAATCCCAAGTTCAATAGCTTACTGACCAATGACACTCTATTCCTCCACGGCAACCCGTGCATGCAACACGAACCGTGATTTTGACTAAAAAACGGCTGGTGTCCAAGCATAATAAATCCATGTGGTAATAATACCCAAGGCAGACTTGCGTGCTTGTGCAGACCACTCAGACAAAAAACACTATAAAACAGCGTTAGAACAAGGGATAACACCCTGTTCCTACTACATGATACGCGAGCTGGACCGAAACTAGATTAACTGTACATGTACACGCGGCTAGGTAGTAGCGAATTAATTGAGTATTACATAAAATTTGACGTTATTTTGCGTGTCCCTCCGCCAAGCATACTAGGTATTATGCGGTGTTACACTTCTATAAGCTCCAAGTCTAGGTGAAATTTGTGAATCGGTACAGAAGATATATCCCCATTGTTGCTGCCATATTGGTCCTTTTTGGTGTCAACTTGGACCGGCTAGGTATCGATCTTGATGCATTATCGCGCGGTGGGTCAGGCAACCAGCAAAGCCTCTCAAATAATCAAAACGACCAACATCAAGGTAATTCGCAGCAATCGCGTTCAATACCCAAGCAATGGTCTTCGACTACACCGGAAATCAACTTGTGGCATGTTTTCGATGGCGAAATAAATCGCAAAAATGAGCCCACTGGCTATCACTCCAGGCCAGGTGGTATAGACACCGCAAACGCACGGCTAGTGGCCGTCAAAGACAAACCAAATCGTGCCGGTGTTTATACAGCTAACATTGAAGTTCGAGATGGCGATCGCTGGAAACCCAAGTTTTCATCGTTTTTTCCAGACAACCTATCTCAACAAGATGTGATCGACGCAATTCTGCATGCCTACAACAAAAGCAATAAACAGCAAAAATGGGAAGGTCCATCAGGTTTGGGATTTAACATTCAGGGCTATAAAACCAGTCGCGGTGGCATCAATACAGCCTTTCCGGTGTTTCGACGTGACCAGTAATCCTGGCTGGAAATGACCAACGGATTGATCATTTGCGAACCAAATTAACATCAAATTGACA
>CALIMV010000323.1 GCA_938045275.1 uncultured Granulosicoccaceae bacterium | reverse complement strand
TGCACTTTTTGAGGTTTGCCAACACCGTATCCTTGCGCAAAGTCTATTCCTAGCTCCTTGAGCATGGCTTCAGTTTCTGCATCCTCTACAAACTCTGCCACTGTTTTCATGCCAAGTTCATGACTCAATTGGTTGAACGCTGACACTATAGCTCTACATGTAGAGTCATTTATCATGTCTCTGACAAAGCTACCATCGATTTTCAGATAATCAACCGACAGCTCTTTCAGATAGCCAAATGAGCTTAATCCACTGCCAAAGTCATCCAATGAAAATCGACAACCAAAAAGCTTCATTTCTCTAATAAAATTCTTAGCCGTTTCTATATTTTTAATAGCAACAGTTTCGGTTACCTCAAACACCAGCATTCTCGGATCGATAGACGATTGGTTAATAATGCTTTGGTAAAGATTCGCGCTACCCTTGTTACTTAATGTATTACCTGAAATATTGATTGAGAAAGACACGTCCAGGTACTGTGATCGCATATTGGTTAGTTCTTTAATCGATTCATGCAACACCCACTTATCCAGATGCTGCATAAGGTCATATTTTTCAGCTACTGGAATAAACTCACCCGCAGACATAATCTGACCCTGCTCATCGGTGAGTCGGAGTAAAACTTCAAAATGTGTATGAGATCGCTCATACTGAATCGATTTGATCGGTTGCAAGTACAGCATCAGACCATCGTTGTCCATTGCGTACCGAAGCAAATTAACCTGTTTCAACTCAAGGCTAACAGGGTCTTGGAAATACTCATCGTACATGTATATTTGCGCTTGGTTTCGTCCAGCATTCTTAGCCATGTAACACGCAGTATCGGCATGCGACATAAGCTCAGATATATCGCAATGGTATTCATCAATCGATACCAAACCAGCACTGACACCAATAGTGTACTTACGCTGTTTCCACGCAAAAGGTGTTGAGCTTATGTGTCTAATAATATGATTAATCTGCTTTAGTGCGTCATTGATGCCCATACGAAGAATGATGCCAAATTCGTCACCACCTAATCTGGCAACCAATGTATCTTTGTCCAATTGACGACCGAAAGTATCAGCTACTTCTTTCAAAAGCTGATCACCTGCATCGTGACCACCACCATCATTGACTAGCTTGAACTGATCAAGATCAATAAAACATAGGGTAGCTGCTGATTCCCTTTTCGGTATGAGTTCTAAAATTTCGGCCAACGCAGACTCAAATGCACGACGATTTAACAAGCCTGTCAGATCATCGTGATCGGCCAGATGATTTAATCGGGATTGAATTTCTATCTCTTGCGTTACTTCACGTCCAAACCCATGATAACCCGTGAAATTCCCATACTTATCAAACTCGGGTTCTGCGATGATATTCACATGCCTGATAGAGTTATCACTTTTACGCCAGCTTAAAACAACATTTAGCGCCTTGTGCTCAAGCAGTAATTGATTGTGCTTTCGCAATTCATCGTTGTCGAGTGCATGCGTTTTTACTACCTCAACACGAGACAGACCAACAAGCTCTTCATTATCGTAGCTGGTTAATGAGCGTTGATGTCCAGAGTGGTATACATAGCATAGCTCCGAATCTAACTCCCAAAACCAGTCCATCGCCATACGGGCGAATGATTGATAACGCTGATGTTGGACTTCAAGTGCCAGTTGGCTCTTACGCAGCTCAGTAATATCCATCGCAATAAACAACCAATGCCCGGTTGTTGTATTACTCATAACTATCTGCATCCAACGCCCATCATGCAAATGGTGCGTATGCTGAGCGCTCTTTTTTTCAAACAATTCTATTGCCGACTTAATCCATTCGTTAACGTTAGCGGCTGGCCCCATATTCTGCACGGCAGAATTCTCGTAGAAAACCTTCATATAATCCGTATATGACATACCCATGGTGATCTGATCACAGATAGTGGGATACAGCTTCGGAAAATCGGAAGAGAATGCTTGGAGATTTTGGTGCTGATCAAAAATGCAGTAGCCAGAAGTGCAATTGAGAAAAACTTCATCGTAAGTCGTGCTTGATACAGACTCGCCTACCAGCATGTCGGTTTCGCTTTTCTTTCTGTTTTCAGAAAATGTCATACCGATACAATATTATTAACATTAAGACCAACGGTAGAACGTCCAGGCAAAAGCGCGGATCGACTTTATTAGGATGCTATCGGCAGGAATGAATAAATTTCGCACTGTTAGTCAGTGATCCAGTTCTCAAATAGGTAGAGCTACTGCAGGCTTTTCCCATTCAGTCAATACAGTCCTCTATAACAATCAAGCAGATATATGCGCGTAACACCTGAATGGACCAGTCACTGGTGGCAGCAAGGTTCTCGAGGGCACGCTGCCCGTCTTGGACAGATTACCCTTGCCTGCCGATCGATACCCCGTTGTAGCCAGGCGATATTTAGAATCCGTGCCACGCTCGCCAGGTCTTTCTGAATTGATTCTGGAATTGGCGCATTTCCACCATTATTCACGGCTACATCCATTAGCTGGGCTGCGATTCTGTCGGCATCTTTACCTTGTGCGTTTAACGCAGGATTTATATCGATACCGGCACACAATACCTCGGTGTTGCCGGCAATATCCACCCCGTTGATCGACTCACAGCCGTATATTCGTGTTTCACTATTCACATTCATTATCGATATCTGAGCCGACGTGCTTTTGTTGTTGCTCGATAACATTCTGAATACGGCCCAGTGATGGCACGGGTTAACCACTTCTCGCATGTTGCCCCATGGCAACGGAATACCATTACCTCGATACACCGCATTGAGTTTGCCCACAGAGTAGGCGTCGAAGTAATGCCAGTATGGGTAGTTAGAAACAGCCGTCATACGACGCATAGCGAGCGAGCGCGAAACGTCTACGATGTTAGACACGGCAATTTCATGTGCATGCTGCTCTAGAAGTCGACGAAATGGTACCTTGGGGCACAGCAGTGCACCAGCAAAATGGCTACATTCAAAATCGCGCCAAGCGTGGATAATCGCTTGCGCATCCAGCGCAATCGATTCGTGTACTTCCAGCGCGTCATCTCTTGCGGATGCAACGCTACGACGATCTGCCGTTATAGGGTTTTTAACACCATCGGCATTGTGCAGCACACTATGACCAATATAGACAGCAAGATCATATTTTAATCGAGCCGGCTGGCTTTCTAGCGCACGATTCAGCATCACCGTTGCAGGACCCTTAAAGTAGGAACGAACAAAGGTGCCCGGACGTATGCCCAACCGCACTTTTTCATCGGGTGAGATTTCGTCAAAATAGGTTGTCTTCAAGCCAAGCTTCTTGCAAATAGAGAATAATTGCTCGACACTCATTGGCATCTGTTTATTACCAATATTTTCGGCTGCTCTTTCCAGTTCCGGGAAATGATTCTGATTGTTTTCTTGATGAGCGCGAATGAGTAGCTGTGCAAACTGTCTCCCAGAAACGCCGGTTTGCGAGAGCATTTCTGGTATCGCAATACCGAGAATCTCGTCCGAGAACAAAAAACTCGGCTCAAGGGCTATGCCTCTTATGCCGCCACGTGTTCCTTTATCGGGAACAAATTCGTCCCCCTCGGGCACATCGTTTAGAAACCATTGAACATCTTTCTCAAAAACCTGGGCGATAACGGACAACATAGGTTCGCTTGGATGACGTTTACCACGTTCGATCATCGACAGATAAGACACCGATGGAGACGCTTGCACATCAATTTTCATGCAGCGGGCCGACAAGTCCTCCATGGTCAGGTTATTGCGCTTACGCAAATTTCTAAGCTTAGTGCCCAGAAAATGGGCGTTTCTGATCAAATTTGTTTTTTTCATTTTGTAAAATACACACTGTGTAATTTTATTTGTGCAATTACAGACAGAATATCATTAAACTGCAGACCATGCGGTTCGGTGCTTTCAGGAAAGTTATGAGAGCTGAATCACACCAAATCGGCATTATTTTTCTTAAAACGGTAGACAGACTATGAGCAGTTACAAAGAGCTAGTTAACAGCAACTACAACGCAATTAATGCAGCCGGATCAAACTGGAGTGCCATTGACGCTGAATCTGTGGCTCGCATGAGCTTGCAGAACCGCTTTAAAACAGGCTTGGACATCGCTAAATACAATGCCCGTATCATGCGCGAAGATATGGCCGCGTATGATGCCGACCCGGAAAAGTACACGCAGTCTTTGGGCGTATGGCACGGTTTTATTGCACAACAGAAAATGATTTCAATCAAAAAGCACTTTGGCGAGACCAAAGGTCGCTATTTGTATCTCTCCGGTTGGATGATTGCGGCGTTACGTTCGCAGTTCGGACCTTTACCAGACCAATCGATACATGAAAAGACATCTGTACCAGATTTGATAGCTGAGCTTTACACCTTCTTGAAACAAGCCGATGCTCGTGAATTACGCCATCTGTTCACAGAACTCGACGATGCACGTGCTACTGGAAATGCGGTGAAAGAAAAATCCGTAATGAACCAGATCGATAATTTCCAAACACATGTTGTCCCCATCATTGCAGACATAGACGCAGGCTTTGGTAACGAGGAGGCGACTTACTTGCTTGCCAAGAAAATGATTGAAGCCGGGGCCTGTTGCCTGCAAATTGAAAACCAAGTCTCTGATGTTAAGCAATGCGGTCATCAGGACGGCAAAGTGACGGTTCCACACGAAGACTTTCAAGCCAAGATTAATGCACTTCGATATGCGTTTCTTGAAATGGGTGTTGAAGACGGCGTTATTGTTGCGCGGACAGATTCACTGGGTGCTGGACTCACGCAGAAAATTCCTGTGTCACAAACCCCGGGTGACCTTGCCGATCAATACATCTCGTTCATAGATGGTGAGGAAATATCTTCTCTTGATGAAATCGGTACAGGAGATATTGCACTGCGTCAGGGAGACAAAACAATCAAGGCAGCACGCCTGCCCAACGGCTTGTTCAGCTTCAAACCCGATACAGGAGCAGATCGCGTTGTCCTCGATTGCGTAACAGCATTGCAAAGTGGAGCTGATTTGTTATGGATTGAAACTGAGAAGCCCCATGTTGGACAAATTGCAAGTATGGTTGATCGTATTAAGGCCATCGTTCCAGACGCAAAACTTGTCTACAACAACAGTCCATCGTTCAACTGGACGCTCAATTTTCGACAACAGGTTTTCGATGCCTGGTCAGAGGCTGGTAAGGATGTTTCAGCCTATGAGCGCGATAATCTGATGAGTGTCGATTATGACGAAACAGAGTTATCAGCTGAAGCCGATGAGAAAATACAGGCGTTCCAACGTGATGCAGCTAAAGGTGCTGGTGTATTCCATCATTTGATTACTCTGCCGACTTACCACACTGCAGCACTTTCTACCGATACGCTATCCAAGGACTACTTTGGCGACAAAGGCATGTTGGCCTATGTTAAGGATGTACAGCGCCAGGAAATTCGCAATGGTCTTGCATGTGTTAAGCATCAGGATATGGCCGGCTCCAATATCGGTGATGATCACAAAGAATATTTTTCAGGTGGCCAGGCACTCAAAGCATCTGGTGAAGATAACACCATGAATCAGTTTAACTAGTCTTGTAAACCAATCTTAAGTGAAAGCCGTTTTCCGAGACAGATTTATTTCTGTCTCGGGTCTCCTCAATTTGATTTGCGCTAGATTCGAAAAATTTTTCTCTGTTTAGTAAAAGGGCAATCGAAACCCAAAACACAGGAGATAAGCTGTAAGTCTTGTGTGTGTTCCCTGCCGGGGTCGAATAGCCTATCACCAACGACGGGAAAACCAATGGCATGCAGATGGCTTCGAATCTGATGTTTTCTGCCAGTGCTGATTCGTACCAGCAGTGTGCTGGTATTTGCCGCTTCGTTGTATTTTGCTTCCAGAATATCCGTTAGTGCTTCTTTATTTTCAACTGGCATATTCAAACTGTACGGCAAAGAATTGGTTAACTCGCCATGAACCACTACCGAGTATTGTTTTTCAACTTCCCGCGCACTGAACATTTCTGCCAGTTTTTTTAATGCATTTTTTGTATGCGCTACCACCATTAAACCCGAAGCAGCCTTGTCTAATCGATGAACCAAATAGGTTGGTTTACCATGCAGACGCTGAACTACTTCGGTGATGGTGCAATGATCACTCCACCTACTTCCTTGGCTAAGCATGCCTGATGGCTTGTTCCAGATACTGTAATTAAGTTGGTCTGACACCAAAATCGGTATTAATGGGGTTTGCGCCAAGATTTTTGGATCGTAGTTTAGAAAGAGTTGATCAGCGACAGTTAACCCTTCAGACAAATCGCGAACTCGCCGAATTTTATGCGCGTTATGCTTTTTACGCCATACACCACCTTTGCGAACAGCATCATTAATCTGCTCCTCGCTCAAGTTACTGGCTGAGGCCAGCTGTGACACAGCACTACCCCATGCTGACACCGTGTGTTCGATTTGGATAGTATTTGTACGTTTTTCTATAGGGCTCATAGCTGCATATTATAGTTAAACGACAATATGAACAAACCAATAACGTACCAGTTCAGATAAAACCGCAATTAATGCTTGCGCCAATTCTGGACGTGTTTATTATTTAGCGCAGCATAAACAGTAACCTTAATTCGGAGAGAAGCATTGGGTAATATCAAAAAAAGAGTTGCAGTCATTGGTGCAGGACCTTGTGGACTAGCACAGCTTCGGGCGTTTCAGTCCGCTGCTGACAATGGTGTCGATATTCCAGAAATAGTCTGCTTTGAAAAACAGGAAAATTGGGGTGGGCTATGGCTATATGACTGGCGCACCGGCTTGGATCAGTTCGGCGAACCTGTGCACGGCAGCATGTATCGCTATCTTTGGTCAAACGGCCCAAAGGAAGGCCTTGAATTTGCAGATTACAGCTTCGAAGAACACTTCGGTAAACAGATAGCCTCCTATCCTCCAAGAGCCGTGCTTTGGGACTACATTAAGGGTCGGGTAGAAAAAGCCAACGTAAGAAACTGGATACGATTCAAAACACCTGTTCGAAACGTTGACTATGACCAGAGTACACAAAAGTTCAATGTAACTTCTCTCGATTTGTCTAACGATAAAACCAGTACAGAAACGTTCGATCATGTAGTGGTAGCGTCCGGGCACTTCTCAACTCCCAACGTACCAAGTTTTGATGGATTTGATAATTTCAATGGCCGAATCATGCATGCACATGATTTTCGTGATGCCGTTGAATTTAAAGACAAGCGACTGCTGATTATCGGTACCAGTTACTCAGCTGAAGATATCGGCTCGCAGTGTTGGAAATATGGCGCAAAGTCTATAACGGTAAGCCACAGAACAGCGGCAATGGGTTACAAATGGCCTGATAACTGGAAAGAAGTCCCGTTACTGACAAAAGTAGAAGGCAACGTAGCAACGTTTAAAGACGGCACTACCGAGGAAGTTGATGCGATAATTCTGTGCACGGGTTACCTGCATCATTTCCCATTTATGTCAGACGAGTTAAAGCTAAAAACAGCAAACCGTCTTGCAACAGCGGACTTGTACAAGGGTGTAACGTGGGTACACAATCCAAATGTATTCTATCTTGGCATGCAAGATCAGT
>CALIMV010000322.1 GCA_938045275.1 uncultured Granulosicoccaceae bacterium | reverse complement strand
GCCGGTGTTGAGTGCATTGCGCCAGAAACCTTCTTTTATCCATGCGCCAAAGTACCCGTTGCCGGTAAAGGCATCACCGGTTTCAACTATAGTAAGCACACCGTAAAGCGCATTGCGCCAGTCGGCCTTGGAGAAGAAGTCACCCTGGACTTTAAAAGAGCCCCACACTGTCCAGATAAACGGACCGGTAGCAAGCAACAGCCAGAATACAATCATTCCGGTTGATAAAAATACCAGGAAGCCAGGCTTATGATTAGCAGGATTGCTCATGGTTTATACCCGCCTGCGATTGAAGTCGCGCCACGTACGAATCAGTACCGGTGTTAGCAACACCAGCACACCCAGTATTGTCAACATGGAAGTCGCCGCAGCCGAGCCGAACAATTTGGTATCGCCACTTAAATCGTTGTAGATAATCCACGACAATGAAGTGGCTTTGGCGGATGCCGAAAAGCCAACAATCGGCTCAAACACCCGAAAATTATCCATCAGTTGCATCAGCGTGACGAATACGATCAGCGGCATCATGTAGGGCACAATAATATAGCGCACACGCTGCCAGCGGGAAGCGCCATCTATCTGCGCTGCTTCCACAGTATCTTTTGGTACGGTTTGCAAACCGGCATAGAAAACCACAAAGCTAAACGGCGCATTGTGCCAAATGCCATAGACCATTAACATAATCCACGTAAGCGGTGCAGACGCTTTCAAGCTTAAGTTCGGATCGTCGAAGAAAAACTGCAGTGTGGCACCAATGATACCGTCGGCATCTACCATCCAGAAAAGTATCAGTGATCCAATCAATGGCGTTACGATCATCGGCAACAGGGAAGCAAATATTGTCGGTCCCTTGGTAATCGCCGGCAATGCATTCACGCCAAGGGCAATCAACATGCCTAGCAGCAATACAGACGGGGTCACAATTGCCGTATAGGAAATAGTAAACGTCAGTGCCTTATAAAACGGCAATGCAAACACAGAAGAAAAAAAAGAACCGATGCTCTCACTCTCGGTCCATAGCGTTTTAACTTCTTTAACCGCCAGATGGTTGCGATTTGAGTAGGTACCGAAGCCGTTGAACTTACCTAGCGGCTGTTTCTCGTTTAACGCACCCGTGGCCTCGACATCTACCGTTAGCGTGGTTTCACACTTGAATGGAGAGCAGTTCTCTGTTTCGATCAATACTTGATCGTGCTCTACATAGAGCGACTGTATGGCGGCAGAAAATATCGGCAGTGCGATAAACAACACCATAGCCGCCAGCGATGGCAGGATGAACCAGGTAAATGCGCGATGAGGCATAGGCTGATTACTGAGCCTCTGAGGTTATAGGTGCAATAGCGCTACCCGTTGGCGGTTGTGGTTTCTATAAAAAATCAGCAAGCCATGAACTGGCTTGCTGATTCAGATGAGAATTACTGCAAATAACCTTCTTCTTTTGCTTTGGCGATGTAGGAGGCTTCGATATCAGCAAGCGTATCTTCTGCGCTGGCATCGCCCTGCAAAAAGTCAGGCAGCTCTTCGAAAAACGCCGTGTGTAGCAAACCCATGTACGGTAGCATCGGATACGGCTCCGCACCCGCGGAAGCTACAGCGGCAACCCCTTCAGCGGCCGGTCCGGGTTCGTAGGCATCCATTAACCAGACAGCTTTATCGTTATTGGCTTTTACCATTTCGTCCGATACCCCGTTAAGCATGGCGACAAACGTTGCTTCGGCGTCTTCATCGCTAATATTTTTAGCAATGGTGAATCCGTCCCACCACAGTGTGGATGCTGGTGTGGCACCACCACCAACGGTGGGTGCTCCAGTGGCCATGGTGTTTTCGGTGACTTCAGGTGTCGACCCTTCATCATCTGTTAAACCGCCCATTGAAGAACCCCACATCTGTGCGATCGCAAGGTTACCCGCTTCCCAGATGGGTGCAACAGCGGCGGTATTGTAGGTGAGAAAGTCGGGGTTGGAATACTCCATTAACGACTTGAGCATATTCAAAGTTGCAACGCCTTGCTCGTTGTTCACGGCAGGTTCTGCAGAGCCTTCTTTAAAAAATTTGCCGCCGTGTCCTAGATACATATTGACGAACTCTTCACCGAGGTTCCAGTCAGACATGGTTAGCATGGCAAAAGGGTGTTCCATTTCACCGGCATCTCGAATCGCTTTGGCTGCATCGAGCACTTCTTCGTAGGTAGTTGGTACTGCCACACCCACTTTTTCAAGAATGTCTTTTCTGACCACCAGGTGTTGAGCGTTAGCCATAAAAGCGATTGCCATGACTTTGCCGTCAATGGTGATGAGCTGATTCTTTTTAAGTTGAGCACCGTGCTTTTCAACAAGATCGTCCAGGGGTCGTATCAGCCCGTCATTCAGCAAAGGCACGATGGAAGAGTTTGCGACGACAACAGCGCTGTATTCAGCGGGGTTGGCAGTCAGCGCAGCCACCTGAATGTCGCGATGCTCTGACGTGTGGTTTTTGGAAAACGTCGCCTCTCCACCAACGCAGGCTTCCGCAGTTTCCACAACTGCATGTAGTGCCGGAAAATCATTGGCGAGCACGCTAACGTTGCCGCTTTCCACCGGGCATGCAGCGTAGACTGAACCGGCGCCCAGACCAATGACCGTAACCAGCACCTTAAATATCGACCGAAAATTCATATTTCCCTCTCTTGGCATTCGATGTGTGTTTAAGACGACACAGTTCCAATGGACCGGGGCTGCATTGCCTGCGCTCCGCAGTTGATATTGAATATTAATTGCGCACGTACACAAAATTGTAAATTGAGTGATCAGGCATTGGCAAGCGTTTTCTTTCTATAGCCCGGTAAGCACTTTTTGCCTGGCGATCAGGTCTACGCCAAGTTGATCGAGGAAATGCAGGTGATCTATGAAATTCCAGTTCTCAGCGAGCTTGTCTTCGTCGCGGCGATAAAGATCAACTACTCTCATTGTGGCCGGCTCTTGTGATGCCGGTGCGAGTCCGATGTAACCGCCGAGCGACTGAACATCGAAAGTCGGCCAGCCGAAAAAACCGCCGTAATGACCTTCAGCTAACTCGGTGGTGTGACCGAAAAACTCACCCCAACGCAAGCCCTGTTCAAACGGCACACAGTGCTGCGCAAGATAAGCCGCCTGCGTATACGGTGCGCCAATACCTCCCGGTCCCCACCAGATCATGTCTTCATTCCAGTCGAGAGATAGATCTGTTTCAGTGGTATGAACATCAACGTTTAGCAATCGATTGATCATGCGTTGAAACAACGCCAGGGTTTTGAGCCCCTCTTCCGCACTTTGATCTTCAAACAATAATCCGTCATG
>CALIMV010000321.1 GCA_938045275.1 uncultured Granulosicoccaceae bacterium | reverse complement strand
TCGCTTGAAATTCAGATACTATCCAGCATTGGAATCGCTAACCCATACCTTGCCGCATCGGCCAAATAATCATGAGTGAAGAATCATCGGATGCAAATAATCGATCGTTAATGGACCGTATCGCCCACGCTTTTGGTGGCGAGCCTCGTGATCAGGAAGAATTGCTCGAGTTGCTTCGTGATGCTCAGGCCCGAGATATCTTTGATGCGGATACTTTGCAAATGGTCGAGGGTGCGTTTCAAGTCGTTGAAATGCGTGTGCGAGATATCATGGTGCCGCGCGCACAAATGGTTGTTCTTGAAGACGATGCTACTTTCGAAGAGATATTGCCAATTATTATAAAATCTGGTCATTCTCGTTTTCCCGTTATATCGGAAGACAAAGATGACGTTGTCGGCGTGTTGTTGGCAAAAGATCTACTGCGGTACGTGAGCGGTCAGACCACGGAAAAATTTAGTCTTTCAAACATTATACGTCCGGTTACTATTACGCCGGAAACAAAAAGACTGAACATGTTACTCAAAGAGTTTCGTTCCAAGCGAAACCACCTGGCTATCGTTATGGACGAATACGGTGGTGTTGCCGGGCTTGTTACGATAGAAGATGTGCTCGAAGAGATCGTCGGTGAAATTGACGATGAACATGACAAAGACGGTGTGCAGGATATTCGCGACAACGGCGATGGTTTTTATACCGTTCGCGCACTAACGCCAATTGCAGATTTTAACGAAACTATGGGCACAAAGTTTAGCGATGAAGATTTCGATACCATTGGGGGATTGCTAATGCAGCACATTGGTCATATGCCTAAAAATGGGGAAGAGGCTGTTATAGATGGTTGCGAGTTTAAAATTCTGATAGCCGATTCACGGCGCATTCATTTAATGCAGGTTGCGTTACCTACCTGATACGTTTTCGAAGTCGGCCGCCACTCTATGAATACGATCACTGCAGCGCGTTCGTCGCTCAAGCTCGTTGTGTATCCGTTGCTTTTAATCGCTGGTGCGTTAATGGTGCTCAGCTTTGCGCCTTATTCGGTGCATTGGGCTCTGGCATTTGTGCTGTTGTTGTTTCTATATGTAAGTATTCAATCACTGACCCCTAAACAAGGTTTTTGGGCAGGCTGGTGTTTTGGCCTGGGCTATTTTGGCTTATCCGTTAGCTGGGTATATAACAGTATTCATATGTTCGGATCAGCGACCGTACCGCTTGCCGCCGCTGTAACCTTACTGTTTGTATTGGTGATGACTGTTTTTCCAGCAACAACGGTTTGGCTATATTTGCGAATTAAAAAACGAATCAACTGGGGCTGGCACGCTTGGTTATTTGCCAGTATTTGGGTATTGGGAGAACTGGCGCGTGGAAAAATCATGGGGGGATTTCCATGGGCGTTGGTGGGTTATAGCCAGACAACAGAGGTGTTTGGTGCTCTCGCTCCTTGGGTTGGCGTCTACGGTATCGGTTTTTTAATGATCTTGCTGCCCGCTCTGTTGATAGATTTACTTTATCGGCTGGCGCGTGGCACTAAAGCAGGCAAGATTTTAATAGTGCCTGTTCTGGCGATGGTGGTTGCAATTGGCTATGGATTAAATCTGCTGCACTCCGCTGAACTCGGTCAGGCAAAAGACACAAAGCTCAATGTGCGACTGGTTCAAGCAAACATTCCGCAGGAACTAAAATTCAGTCAGGAGCGGCTGCAAAGTTCCTTGCAGCAGTATACTTCACTGTCCGTACAGGACTTGCCACCAACTGATTTAATCATTTGGCCGGAAACGGCCATTCCAACGTATTTTCAAAATGTTGAAGAAGCCATCGCACCGTTTGCGTCGGAGTTAAAAGTCAAAGGTGTCGACGTGCTGGCGGGCGGATTTTATCACGATGGTGAATTTGCCTATAACAGCTTAAGGCAATTGGCTGGCGAGAAAGCCCTGTACAAAAAACGGCACCTTGTACCGTTTGGTGAGTACATGCCATTTCGATTTTTCCTCGGTTGGCTGCATTCTTATATTGAAATTCCAATGTCTGATCTTGGTCGTGGCAGTGGCCCTAACGAACCAATGGTTTTTAAAAATGAGCCTTTGGGCATGTCAATTTGTTATGAAGATGTTTTTGGTGAGGAGATGCGTGAACTAATTCCAGCATCGACCGTGCTGGTTAATGTATCGAATGATGCCTGGTTCGGAGAACGAATTGCGCCGTATCAACATCAGCAGAAAGCCCAAATGCGAGCCCGTGAATTAGTACGACCATTGATCAGAGTTACCAATACGGGCGTGTCATCCGTTATCGATCACAAAGGTCGCATTCAGGGTTCCATAGCGCAAAACACCCAAGGTTTTCTGGATGCTACAGTTACTCCGAGAACTGGCGTCAGTTTGTATGCACGCACTGGAAATTGGCCGGTTTTTATATTGGCCATGTTAATTCTAATTGCCACAGTAATAATTAGTCGCAGGGTGCGACAATCCTGAAGAGCACAGATCTTTTCATTAAGGCGGTTGAGTTGGTTCATGCCAAAACAATAATCAAAATGGGTGAAGCCTGGAACGGCACTGTGTGTTTAGTGATATGTCATGGACATTAAAGCGATCATTGAATTTTATTGTTCAGGTTTTAGTTGAGTTTGTTGTTGCTCACGATTGCGCTGGACATTCCATGCCGTCATTTATATAGTATCGCCTCGACAGAGATCGTAGCGTTCTGACGCACACGATGTACTCGTACAAACGCATCGAATACGATGTGTAAACCTGATGGCCCTGGTTTTGAGCATGAAAACGCCGTTATATCAATTGCATCTTGATGCAGGTGCGGAGTTCGCTGATTTTCATGGTTGGCAACTCCCCGTTCAATTTGATTCTCAAACAGACGAGCATCACAGTGTTCGTTATTCGGCTGGTTTTTTTGATTTGTCACACAAGACAATCATCGATATCGTGGGTGACATGGCGCAAGCCTGGTTGCGCACAATGCTAACCGAAGACGTTGCCAACCTAAGTCCAATGCAAGCCCTGTACTGTTGCTTGTGCAACGAGGATGGCGGGGTTCTGGATGATCTGATTGCTTATAAGGTATCCAGCAACAAGTTCCGTTTGGTATTCAACGCAAGTACTCGGGAAAAAGTCATCAATTGGTTGCAATCTCATTTGCAAGCAGACGTTAAGCTGGACTTGCCAACCGATATTGTCATGTTAGCCGTACAAGGTCCTGAAGCGGAATCAAAGTTGATTGAGGCATTGAAATCCATACATGTCTATATGGATGTTGGTTCACTACCGCGGTTCAATGCAATGGCGCAAGACGACTGGTTTGTCAGTCGTACTGGCAACACTGGAGAAAACGGATTTGAGATTATTCTGCCAGCTGGGCAGGCGGCGTCGTTAGTTGGCGCATTGCTTCAACAAGACGTTCGAGCGTGTGGCTTCGCAGCGTACGAAACGTTACGGCTCGAAGCAGGGGTATGTCGGTACGGACAAGACCTTGATGAGCAGCACACGCCTATCCAGTCCGGTCTCGATTGGGCTGTGGATGTGAGCGATCCTGATCGACATTTTATTGGCCGCGACATTTTATACGAGCAAATAGCAACGGGTACGGCTATTCACCAGGTGGCTCTGGTGTTACGACAGCAGGGCGTATTGAGTTCTGGCCAACCTGTTCAGCGCGCCGGCGTAGCCATTGGTGCGGTTACGTCAGGCTGCTTTAGCCCCACGTTGGAGGTGTCAATAGCAATGGCGCGAGTTAACAGGCCTGTTATTGGTGGTTGTGATGTCATTATTAATGAGCAACCATTCGCTGTGGAAATTGCTGAATTGCCTTTTAGGTGAAACAGCTATTCAAACCGTATTGCGTTAGTGGCCTAAAGAACAACAAACGACTAGTCTTACTTTTAATAGAACTGAACTTAGCATAACAACTGTTGGAGAGATGAATGGATATTCCTGGTGATTTGCGCGTTGCGGCGTCTCACGAATGGGTACGTATCAATGACGACGGCACGGTAACAATAGGTATAACCGAGCACGCACAAGAACAACTCGGGGATATCGTTTTTGTTGAAACGCCTGAGATCGACATGCAGTGTCAACCTGAACAGCCAGTCGCTGTCGTTGAATCAGTTAAAGCAGCGTCAGATTTGTATGCGCCGGTTGCCGGCCAGATAGTCGATGCCAATAATGCGCTTGCCGATAGTCCGGAACTCATAAACGATAGTCCGTATGAGGATGGTTGGATATTTAAAATCCAGCCGGATGATGTAAGCGAGGTTGAAAATTTAATGAGCCCCGACGACTACGCTCATATGGTCGAGGCAGGTGATTGAGTCATCCCATAACGCCAAATGAAGTGAGCCGTTACGCTAATACGGTCGGCAGAAATGTGCAAACTTATGCGCGATTGTTCTAGTGAACTGACAGCACTTGATTGTAAATGGCTATCAATTAGTAGATATTAGCTAATACTTATTGCTAGCTCGAGGTGTAAATTTGTTGCAAAAGCTGGATTTTTATTGATCAGCGCGTGTTAGCAGAGGGCTCTGCAATATAAATCTGTTAGCATCACAACAGGCCAAATGAAGTTAACTACCCCATGTTCAAGCGCTACTGCACCGGAGTGTTCGTATTCTTCTTCGTCATTGCAGTTGCTGGATGTACCAGCACTGGGCCAATTGGTATGGATGGCAGAGTCAAAAACATTGACGATTTAGCCGAGCGTATCAGTTACAAGTACAATCAACGCTATTACACCCAAAACCCGTACTACACAGGCCAAACTAAAGTTAACAACGCCCAGTTGGTATCAAGGCATCACCAACATTATGGCGATTATGCGCTGACGCTGTTCAACGTCCGCGCGACCATGGGCGATCTACCAGATATGGTTGATACCTTCCAGAATTACTGTTGGTATTTGGGAGGTGTGCAAAGAGAACACGGTATACGAGCGGAAAATCCGAAAAGTTTTTCTCTTATTTGCGAGCCCAAAGAACTCAGAGAGCTTGGTAAATACAGATCTCGCAACGACCCTGCCTATTACCTCTATTTTGTTAATGTGCTGTTAACACCAAAATTCCAGGCAGAGAAAGTTGCCAAAAACGCTGACAAGATAAAAGCGAATGAGTACATCATCAATCGTAGAGATGCTTATCGTAGTAATGCGCACCTGGATAATCCAAAAGTCCAAACCACCACATCGCGACTGCGTAATGGCTATTACACCAATGGCTACGCCACACATTACCGACACTCAATTGGCTACTACGCTAATCGCCAACACAACAACGGGTATTCCACCATTCACCCACATACGCATAGCTACTACGAAGACTCTGCTGCCAAGAAATTGCTGAAAGCCAATCCTAAAAGCACGTATTACCCTGATACAAATCCTTACAACGCTGTTGCGCCCCGTACAAGACCCGGAAGCGCCGGCGCGTATTGTGTTAATTTTCTCATCAATGAAAATCAAACCTACAGCACGCCGTTTTCAAAGATGGCGGACTTCAAGAAAAATCGAGAACTGTTTAAAACCGTACTCAATAAAACCAAGGCTTATTGCTGACAAATTTCTCGGCAGTCATTCAGTAATCCTTCGTCATTGAGTCATCGTATGCCCCTTCAAGGGATAACCGGCGTGACTTGGTTGACAAGCAATGTCTCAATCCCAAGCTAACAGTTTGACGCTGAGCCCTGCTAAGCAGTTCGTGACACGGTCGCCAAATTTGAGGCGCGACCATGCGTTATCTGGTAACACTATGTAACCAAACCAACGTCTGTTCAACCGACGTTCAGATTCAAACGTTAGGCTGTTCCTATCAATTTCCAGAAGAAATCCAGAAGGAAGCCGTTATGCGAACATTTTTATTCATAACCACAGTGATTGCCACATTTGCGTCAATGAGTGCAACTGCTAATAGTTACATCACGGTGGAAGGTACATCCGTAACGGTGCAAGACAATCTGGACGGAGAGTTAAACCCAATGGGTCTTCGGTTTCGATTGGGAGCGCCGATTGGAGAAAATCTTGATATTGAAGGTCATTTTGGATTTGCTGGAGACTCACGCGAATCAGCCTACGACGAGTTCGGTACAAGCTATGCCGGCGTGTACGTCAAAGGTTATGTACCTATCGGTTTTAACAGTGCTTTTTATGCTTTGGGCGGCTACAGCATGGTTGCTTTGTCGCAAACGATTAATGGAAGCGAGTTTAGCGATGAGCGCCATGGCTTTTCATATGGCGCAGGACTCGAAACTCAGATAAGCGAGCGTATTGATCTAACGGCCGACTATATGCGCTACGTTCGGGATGAAGGCTTGTTTGAAGATATATCGGCCGTCAGTTTTGGCTTGAAGTTTTACTTCTAACGCTCCGCCTATAACGTTCAACCTACAGGGTCAGTGCATGTCGATTAAGTGCTTCAAAGTGTGGCATGCACTGATCTGCCAATAATTGTTGTTCTTTACTAAGCTCTGGAAGCGTTGT
>CALIMV010000320.1 GCA_938045275.1 uncultured Granulosicoccaceae bacterium | reverse complement strand
GGAAGCCCAACTCGAAGAGCCGGTTCTCGACAAATGCCTGGCACGATTCAGATATCGATGGAATTGGGACGGCAACCCCGTGCAAATAGCCAGCCGAGCCGTCGACTCAACCGGTTACGTGCAACCAACAGTAGAAGACCTTAAGAAAACCCGAGCCATCACCGGATTCGTCCAACACCACAACGCAATTTTTCCATGGTCAATTAACGAAGCCGGGGAGGTTAACAATGCAATCGCCTAATAAATCTTCTTATATATCGTCTAAATTGCTTCGCTACACATTAGCCGGTGCCAGCGTTATCACACTCATTGTATCGGTCGGAGTCGCTGCCCAATCGGCTCCTATGCCGAAGTACGGCGAGCCCGTTACAGAAGAAGATCTAGCAAACTGGAACATCGATATTCGCACCCCTGACAGTGCCGGCCTGCCGGCTGGCTCTGGAAGTGTTGATGAAGGCAAGGTAGTCTACGACAATAGCTGCGCGTCTTGTCACGGCGCCAATGCAGATGGTGGTCCTGTTTATGGTGCTATGTACGGTGGGGTTGGCTCATTCATGACCGATAAGCGTAAGCTGACAATCGGCAGCATGTACCCTTTTCCCGGAATACTGTTTGACTACGTGAAGCGCGCAATGCCAATGGACGCGGCTCAATCCCTAACCGACGATGAAGTCTATGCGGTCAGTGCCTACCTATTCCATTTGAACGATCTGGTTCCTGCCGACGCGGTCCTGGATGCCAAGTCGTTGTCCGAGATAGAGATGCCAAATCGTGACGGGTTCATAGTAGATGACCGGCCAGACGCGGCAGTGGAACGCTGCATGAAAGATTGCCCGCCTATAAACAGCAGCTCATAGTCACCTGACATCGGGCCAACAAAAGCCCAATTTCATCATTACGTAAGGGCGCAACCTTGGTTGCGCCTTTTTTCATAGGAAAATACTTTTTGAAGTCGTATGAATTTTACGAAGCTGTTGCGGGTAGCTTATGACGAGACCTTGCCTTGATGATAAGTTCGCCATCCAGCCCAATAATGACTGGTTTCTTTGTAATCGACCCACTCTTTGGTATCTGGCGTTGGTTCAAAAGGCTCTTTGCCTGAAGAACATTGAGCACAAAGTGCTGTTGATTCCTTGCTGGCATCGAGCGTTTTGAGTTCAAGGTGGTCTTCACAAAAATACAATCCGCAACCTGAATCACCACCGTAGGGCTCACTGCCGCAAACATGCTCCACTCCGCGGTGAATGGCCTTTTCGCAATCGGGATGATCGCAAATCGCTGGCACATCGAAACCGATATCACGATTCCAGTGCTCGTCGTATCCAATTGCCCAGTACAACATCAGTCTATCCTTTATCTATCCAAAACCGTATTGATAACGCTCTTTGCTCTTATTAATCAGACTTAAGCAAACTTGCATCAAGCAAACTTGTCGTAACGAATGCGATCTGCGCCAAAGCCTGCTTCGACTATAAGATCCTTAATTGCCCCATCAACCATTGGTGGGGGGCCCGCGATGTACGCGATCGTATTTGCGGCTGTAAGAGTCGAATTTCGTGCCGCCAAATGCACAAACCCTGTTGTTAACTTAACATTTGCAGGTAATGTCGGAAGCTCAGGTGCAGTCGCTTGATCAGACAAGGCTATTGTGATCGTCAAATTTTCCGGAAACTGTTGCGCAAGATTTTCCAAGCGGTTGAGAAAAAATATATCGTCGACTGTCCTCACACCAAAAAAGAGTTCACCTTTCTTGTCAGCAAAATATTTTTTTCGACATGCTGTCTCTAAAATAGACATCATGCCAGCAATACCGGAGCCTCCCGTTATACAAAGAATGTTATCTTCGCCATCGGCTTCAAATATTGCTTTACCAAAAGGACCATAAAGCGACAGTTCGGTGTTTTCACACGCCGAGCTAAAGATCCAATCTGAGAATTCACCGCTTGGAAGCTTCTTGATAACAAATTCCAGAGATCGAGTTTCTATTTCATCACTGACCATTGAGTAGGCACGATACCCCTCTATCGACGAGCTTTGCATAATCACAAACTGGCCAGCTTGAAAAGACATATTTTCGTTGAGTTCAACATTAAAACTCATCACATCATCGGTGTGTTTCTGGCAGTCTTTCAGCGTTCCAGAGAAATGACGCGGTCTGATCGTTTCCGGCGGCAATTTGGCCAATACGCCAGGAACCTTTATTTCACAGTCTGAACGGGTTCGGGCCTGACACATTAAAAATTCGCCGCTTTTTGTTTTCAGATTTTTTCTGCCTGGCGCTTCTGGCCAGCCAAGATCTAAATCTCCACTAACCAGCTTCGCACGACATGTACCGCACGTACCGGTGGCGCATTCGTAGTCAAGCGCCAAACCACTGCGCAAACCGGCTAGTAAAACAGAGTCAGAATTTTCCAGATCGAAGCTGTGTGTTTCCTGCTTCTTGGTGATAGTGACTTTCATGAATTAATACGCTTCATGAACGAATAAGATAGTCACATGAGGAGTGATGTTGATTGTCAGAACGGCTAGTAGTCATCATCGTCGTCGTCATCTTCGTCATCGAAATCATATTCGAGCTCTTGTTCAAGATTAACCATGACTTGCCCATCATCGATTCGAACTTCATACATTAGCAATGGCTTTTCCGCAGGGCCCGGTTCAGCTTTTCCGGTAATCATGTCCCACTGCCACAGGTGCTTTGTACAAGTGAGCTTTCCTTTTCCGCAAATGCCCGACTCTTCCAGCGGCTCTTCCATATGAGGACATACCGGCGGGTAAGCAGCATACTGCTCACCTACTCTAGCAACCAGTATCGAAACCCCGTCAACATCAAAGAGTTTTATGGCGTTATCTTCCACATCGGCATTCGCGCAAACCACTTTCCAGGACATAAAATCAGATTTCCCCGAGCTACCCAGGTGTAGCCAGAATTAATAAATTATTGAGCTCGCAGCTTGGTAATCGCATCACAGTAATTGCAATACCCTAATAGCTGGTTATTACGAGCGTATTAATTAAAATACCAAGAGACTTAAATTGGGTAGTGTGTGCCTTTGTCTAATTTTCGAGTGTCCAATTTAACTTCACGCTCAACAAACTTTGCAACACCATCAGCAATGCGAAATTTGTCGAAGTAACGCCCCACCAAAAACACATTCGAACTACCGGCATCAACATGACAATTTATGCCGTCTAACTGAGTTTGATACACCACGACCGAAGACACAGCGGTAGCGGTTGCACCATCATCTTCAAGATCGACCGTGTAAACTGAGCAATGTCGCTTGAGTGGTGAATGATCTGAATTATGCTTTGGCAACATTTTCATCATGCCAAGCATTTCGTCACGGCCACCACTTAAATAAATCATGTCATTTCTTATTTCAGGACTGTAGGCTGTGATGGAATACTGGAAGTCCTCATCACACAAGTTCAACCACTTTTCCCACTCCATGTCGTCCTTGTACATACAGGATCGATAAATGCTGTCCCGGACAGCGTCTGCACTAGACATCTTGTTTCTCCACGAATTCACAGATTTTGCACGTACTGAACGGTGACGCGCCATAGCGCCACCGTTCCATTTTTTTGGTTATATTATCCAAACCTATCCAGCGTGCTTATTAAGCACCGGCAGATTCGGCAAACGGTTTGTCAGGATTACTGGGCATACGGTCCATCCAGCGCCCCCATTCTTCATAGAAATGTCGCATACCGTTCTCGTCGTGAATGGTTTCGTTTTCATGGCGGCCATGCAAAATCTGGCGCTTTTCCGCTCTCGGGTTCATCGCAGCGCCCTGACCAGTTACAGCCAATAGATCTTCGTGAAGGTTTCGTCCGAACGGTCCCCAAATCGAATTATGGTGATCGATTCGTGCGCGTCGAGTAACCGCATCGTCGCTCTTGAGTCCGAGACCACGGAACTCGATCATGACTTTATCCGGACCAAGTGGCGTCATGATATCGCAGCGCAAGGACGACCCACGCAAGTTGAAATTAACGCCAGGGAACATATCAATCATGTACCAGTGATTAGGCGGCAAGTGCGGAAATGAAATTTCTTCACGGGAATGTGAACCTTCATAATTGTCGTACTGCACCTCGAAGCTACCGACATTGATATGCCCATTATCGAATCCGGTATTCTTACGCGCAAAGTACGCATCGTTAAAACCGGTAATACGATTGTGGTAGTGCAAATAGTCGTGGTAGAACTCGCAATTGGTGTCGTGCCACAGCTTGTAATTGCACGGAATGATCGCCTTGTGATAATGGAACACTTCAAGCGGTTCTTCGTCCAGAGATGGCTTCAGTACAGCAAGAGAACCGGCCGACCATTCTTCAACAGTCATATCAATCTGATCGTTAAGACTTACCCAGACAAATCCACCAAAGTAAACCTCACACTTGAGTTCCCGCAAGCCCATTTGCTGTTTCTTCAGTCTGTCCTGATAGCCTTCTTCCTGTCGCGAAATGTATATACAACGACCTTTCATATCAAACTGCCAGGCGTGAAACATGCAGGTGATGTGTCTAGGATTACCGGATGGGGAGCCATCCAGAAAACTACCAGACGGTGAACGTTCCAGCATATTGCCACGATGCGGACAAACGTTAAGAAAAGCACGAATTTTACCGTCTTTTGCGCGAGTCAGAATAACAGGCTCTTTGGCAATGGTGACGGTCCGAAAGTCATACGGCTCAGGTAATTCAGATTCGTGGCAAACAGGAATCCAGGATTTTTTAAATATTTTTTCGAGTTCTTCCTCGAAAATTTCCTGGTCTGAATAAATGCGACTATCAACATACTCGCTGCTAGTAAACGGGGGTGGACTAGTCCACTGTTCGTGATTTCTGCTACGGGCCATTGTATGATCTCCTGCTACTTGTAAGTTAGGTCTACGATGGTTGCATCCATAGGCGCACTACGCGCCTGGTTTCCAGTTCATCATTGCTGCAAACTTTTTCAATTCGTCTTCAGGCATATAAACAGTATGCTCAGGACCAGGGTAAGTCTGACCCTTGACATCTTCCATATAACGCTTGTAAACATCTTCAATAATCGGAATCAGATCTGTATAAACTTTGGAATGTCGTGGCAGATGTTCTTCGTATAAATGGAACAGATCGGAACCGATGATATGCACACCGTGCGCTTTGTTGCCGGCTCCCAGGCTGATCACAGGAACAGAAAGCGTTTCTGTCAGGTATTGACACACCTCTTCGCTCGTCACTTCACACATTATCGAGAAACAACCTGCATCGACCATGGCCATGGCATCGTCAATGAGTTCCTTGGCACGATCTGCGGTTTTTCCTTGAGCAAAAAATCCTCCCAGTTGCGGCATTCGCATGGGGGTTATGCCGATGTGACCCTGGACAGGAATACCGGCTTTAACTATCGCTTCAATATTTTTGGCATGATGCTGATTACCTTCGCACTTCATTACCTCAGCATTGGCCTGAGCCACAAACTTACCAGCGTTCTCAACAGCTTGTTCTGGGGAAACGTGGAAACTCCAGTAAGGCATGTCGACCATTCGCAATCCGTATTGACTGCCTCGATCAACGGCCATAGCCATCATCATGACCTCCTCGAAAGTCACTGAAACTGTACTTTTGTGCCCGAACAAAACCATCCCGCCGGTATCAGATACACAGAGAATATCAACACCCAAGCGATCGGCGATTACGGCGTTTCGATAGTCATAGACAGCCAGTTGAACAATCTGTTCCTTCTCGCGCATTTTGCGCTGAAGTTCCCGGATAGTGATTTTTCTTCGTTTTTTCGGGGTCTCCGACACTGATTTCTCCTGCAGATTTGTTGTAGTTAAATACTTGGTCTCGTTCGATATTTCTTGTTCTTAGCTGGCTGTTATCGCCGATTCAACCCTACACAAGGTACGATCGGGCCTGCACCCTGTCAACATGATAGAAACGATCACCTGATAGATGATATCTATCATTCATGCAATTTGATAGCTAATGCCTATACAGCACCCGTGCACCCAAACCGGCGCCGTACCCCACTAGATGGGCCATAAACCGTTTATTTGAAAGTTAAAATTGCTGCCATAGCATGGACGCGCCTACCGCCAGCAGCACCACTGCAACTACTCGACGAAGCAGCAAACCGGGAACACGATGCGCTAATCGAGCACCAATAGCCACACCAATAACCATGATCATAGCGATACCAAGGCCCAGCTTCACATCAACTTCGCCATGCAGGTAATTTCCAAGTGTTGCAAGCGCTGCAATTGGCAACTGAATTACCTGGCTTAAGCCAACAGCAGTAAGCGCTGGCCAATTCATCGATACCAGCAAAGGTACCAGCAACAAAGGTCCACCCGTGCCCGATATCGCAGAACCAAAACCCACAATAATACCTATGAGTACCAACAAGATTTTTGATTGAATATGGTGACCGTGCGCCTTGTTTTGAGAATCGCGCATGGCATGTAAGCCGGCAAGTACAACAAACAAAGCAATAACCAGCGTGATAGTACGAAGCGCTAAACCGGAGACAACAAAAGCGCCCAGGTAGGCGCCAGGCATTGCTCCCAGACACAACCACAAACCAGTTGCCCAGCGTATTGTGCCTTGCCTTGCATAGATAGTAGCACCGACCGCACCACTAAAAGCGTAACTGAACATGCAGGCAGCAATGGCAATGTGTATCTCGATGCCAGCCACGTGTATCAACGCTGGTACCAACAATACGCCACCGACACCGATAGCACCAATCATGATTCCTACAAACATGATAATCAGAGCCAGGAGCAAGTAATGCGATAGATCAATCACAATGGTTTGGGTGTTTTCGCGCTGTTCGAAAGGTTGGCTTGCGTAGCTCGCAAATAGACTTGTGACCCATGCACACCTAAATTCATTAAAAGATACTTGCTCATTGCTTGAAAACTTAAGTGTTGCGATAAACACAGATACCACAGTAACATGTCAGCTGCGTTCACGGAGTAGTGCATGTTTCTTCGTCAATTTCATTATGTTGTTGCCCTCGAACAGGAAAGCCACTTCGGACGCGCCGCGGAAAGATGCAACGTGTCACAGCCAACGTTATCCAGTGGAATAAAACACCTGGAAGAGGAACTCGGGATTCCAATTATCCTTCGGCACCAGAAATTTCAGGGATTTACCGAAGAAGGGCTTCGCATTGTTGAATGGTCTAAGCGACTGTTAGCAGATCGTGCCGCCATGATGGAAGAACTCGCTATCATGCGTGACAACATGCACGGTCGGTTACGGATTGGTGCTATGCCAATGAGCTCGCCTTTGTTACCTATGTTCAGTCGACTGTTCAACGAAAGACACCCTTCCGTACAAATCGACATTCAGTTTGTTGGTCTCGAACAAATGACTCTCGGGTTAACCAATTTCGAGCTCGATGTAGGCATTACTTATCTTGACCAGCAACCACTCGACCGCTTTATGACAATGTCGCTCTACAAAGACAGGCTAAGTTTATTATTGCCCGATAACGACTGGTTAAAAAAGAAATCGACTGTTACGTGGAAAGATGCAGCCAAATTGCCATTATGCCTTTTGTCTCCATTTATGCATGAACGCGGCATCATGGATGAAGCCTTTGCTGCAGCAGACTGTCAACCTAGACCACAACTTGAATCAAATTCAATATTTCAACTTGCCTTCCACGTTATGAGCGGCGAAGTTGCCACTATCGTTCCGGAAAATTTCACACGTGCCAACAACGCCTTTAAAGGAACACGCGAAATAGTGTTAAGCGGCCCGACTGTAAGCCAGAAAATTGGTTTGGTTTGGGCAAAGGGCGCGCCAATACAACCAATGGCAAAAGCAACCGTTGACTTGATGAAAGATGCCTTTAGCAACGGCCAATTACGTAAAGAATTTGGAAGTTAAAGGCCAATAGCATTTTGAAATTAACTGGCACTAAAAAAGAGCAATAAAAAGGAGCATTGTTTGAATTGTATTTATATTATTCCAGTGCAAAATTGAAATGAAATTGCAAACGCAAGTAGACCGCAAGTAGACTAAGAGTTAAATCGCGATGAGCAAATGTATGTTTGAATCGACTTTTCTATCTTTATGTCAATGATTTAGGTGATATATCGTGGACATCTTCAAGTTTCGAATTCAAACCTCAAATCAGTAACATACAAGGGCGGAATAATTAAAAAAAAATTAAATCAATATCAGGCTAATCACGATCTCGGTCCAGATGAGCATAATACTGATGGACTAGTACGACTTGTACGACTGATATTGGTAGTCGCGGTACTCATGTTGGCTATTTGGCTATTCACATGAGGTACAAAACGTCCCAATGCGGCTGCAATTTTAAAAGTTATGCCGTGCTTTTTTTGTTTGTAAGAAATATATTTGAATCGAATTCTATGAGCAATAGGACAAATCAATTGTATCGATCGGAAATCAATACACTAGTCAATTTGTGCAATTTCAAGTAGATTCAATGCAGTAAAAACAAAAGTAATGGTAACAATTACAGGTAGTAGTAAAGGAGTATTTGCGTTTATATACAACCAACCACAGATGTATTAGAGGAGTCTAAATGTTAAGTAATATCAGAAAGATTAAGCATCATACAGCGCTGGCATTCGTTGCAGCCATTGGAATTGCTACAGCAGGTTTCACGTCAAACGCCTCTGCCGCTGAACTGGATTACGGTGAAATTGGTGATCCGGTAAATTTGGTAGTGGGCTACCAACCCTACTATACCGAAGCCTGGTCAGGCGTAGTAATGAAGGGTCTCAAACTTTACGAAAAGTACTTGCCTGAGGGCTCAACGGTAGAATTTCAGATTGGTTTACAGGGCGGCATAATTGTAAACGCCATGCTTGCCGGCAAACAACACATTGGCTATATGGGAGATATGCCTGCAATAGTAGCCACCACTAAAGATAAGGTTGCTGACATTCGTATCGTTGCTACCGCCGGTTTGGCATGGGATCAGTGCAACAACATGCTGGTTAAAAACGACGCCCCGGAATTTGCCAACGCTGATGAAGCAATCCAGTGGATGGACGGAAAAGTTGTAGCCGTTCCTAAAGGTGCTTGCACTGACCGCTTTGCCCTTGCCGTATTCGAGAAAAAAGGCATCGAACCTGCCAGTTACCTGAACCAGAACATTGAAGTCATCACCAGTGGATTTCGCGCCGGAAAATTAGACGCGGCGGCAATCTGGGAACCAACGGCATCTCGCCTTGTACATGAAGGACTTGCGCGCAAGGTAGCATCAGGTGCGTCGGTTGATGAAAATGATGGTGGCTTTATTGATATGCGCGGTGACTTGATCGACAAACGTCCCGACGTTGTTAAAGCCTGGTTAAATGCAGAGCTTGATGCTCAGTTGTTCATGGCCGACCCTGCCAACACAATGGCTGTCGTTGAAATGGCGGAAGAACAAACCACAGGATTTACGCAAGAGGTTTTGTGGAAAGCAATGGCTGGTAGTACACCAAAAGAACAAGGCGGTACAGATGTGCGTAACGAAATGGCCTTTGCGATTACACCAAAAGCACAGGCACTGATTGACACCGCAACTGTGTTCTTACATTCAATCAAAACCATTAAGGTTGATAAGCTTCGCGACAATGCTGTCATGACAGAATTTACTGAAGAAATTCTGAAAGAGCGTGGCTTGACGGCACCAATTGGAGAAATCAAAGCCCTACCGGACTCAGAATATACAGGTCCAAAAGAGTAGCAATTGTTGAAAAAGTAGTAACAAATTAAGTTATTGCTAATATGCTGCAAACTGTCCCATCAAATACAGTACTTGGTGGGGCAGTCATTTTTCACCACACGTATAGCAACGTATTGAAGAGCTTGTCGTGTGTGCATGATTGAAGCAAGGCCTTATTTAGGGCTTTAGCCTTAATTAGTGCCTTATATGTGCGGTTAGATCCAAAGGTCAGTCGCCACAAAGTAACTGAATAGAGAACAACAGGCATGGACAAATCTATGGATCCGACCACGAGTGCGAGCAGCTCGGAAGTCAGCAGTGCAGCACTTACCATGTTTCGACTGTCGAGCTGGTTAAAGAGCCCTCGACCTTATCTAATGCTAATCGGATTTGCTGCCGTTTTGGCATTCTGGTTTTTTTCAGTTGAAGTGTGGAAATTACCGCGTTTTGTAGACATGCCCGGGCCAACCGAGGTTTTCACCGAATGGTTTAGCAAAGAGCCTTACTATGGTTTATCTGTCTATACTCCGGAGTACTACAAACATATCGGAATCAGCCTGCGCCGAATCGCCTTTGCCTTTTTTCTGGCAACCGCACTGGGCGTACCACTGGGTTTGTTTTTAGGATGGTCCAAGACATTTCGCGAGTTTATCTTTCCGTTGTTCGAACTACTTCGCCCTATTCCAGTACTCGCCTGGGTGCCGTTAGCAATTATCATGTTTGCCGGTTCAGAAACTCCGGTTATTTTCCTGACTTTTCTCGCCTCATTTTTTGCAACAACACTCAATACCATGCTCGGTGTCGAATCCATCGACGAATCATACAGTAGAGCGGCCCGTTGCCTTGGTGCAAATCGCTGGCAAACTTTCAAGCATGTGGTAGTACCGGGTGCTATGCCTTACATATTCACCGGTCTGCAAATTTCTATTGGCGTTGCCTGGTTCTCGCTGGTAGCCGGTGAAATGGTGTCAGGCCAGTATGGCCTTGGCTATCTAATAAACACCTCCTACATGATGATTGAATATCCGAAAATCATTATTGGCATGATCACTCTCGGCATAGTTGGTTATACCACCAGTGCTATGGTGCGAATACTGGGAGACTACCTGATGCAGTGGCGAGTTCGTGAACTTGCTCTTGGAGATAACTAATGAGTACGGTTATAACTGAACAAGCAACCGATACGGTAACTGAAGGTGCCATCCGTATCGAAGATGTAGTCAAAATTTACGACCCGGATGGTGCCGCAGTTATGGCGGTTGATCATTGTTCGATCGACATACCTGCGGGTGAAATTTGCATGATAGTCGGACCATCAGGTTGTGGTAAAACCACGCTACTGAATGCGATTGCCGGATTTCACGACATTACTTCCGGTTCAATACATCTTGATGGTGAACTTCTGTGTGGCCCTGGGCAACCTGAAGCGGTGCCTGGTTCGGACCGCATAGTAGTGTTCCAAAATGGTGCCCTCTTTCCGTGGAAAACGAATCTCGACAACATCGCCTTCGGCCCGATGATGGCGGGTAAATTAAGTAAGCAGGAAATCTATGACAAAGCTCGTTCAATGATGGCTGATGCCGGTTTGAGCGGAACAGAAAATAATTATCCAGGTGAGGTTTCTTCAGGGTTACGGCGTCGCGTGGAAATTGTACGAGCGCTGATGAATGATCCCAAAGTATTGCTATTTGATGAGCCTTACCGTGCACTTGATTCTCTAACAAAGTCGGTGATGCATGAAGCCTTGTTAGAAATATACTATCGCAACAAAGTCACCATCTTCTTCATTACGCACGATCTTGAGGAAGCTATCTTCCTTGGTCATAGGCTAATTATCATGTCTTCCAGACCCTGCAAGCCGAAAAAAATCGTAGAGGTGGATATTCCTCATCCACGAGACTATAGCGTTCTGACATCGCAGAGATTCAGGGAAATTATGAACGAAGCAAAAGATGTTGTGCATGAAGAAGCACAGAAAGCCTTCGATGCCGGTGAAAAGGAAGGCTAATTGACTATGAACATAAAGAATTTTAGAAGCAAGTTATTCAGTCGTGCAGCATTGCGCGGCCTCATAGCCATAGCCATTTTCCTGGTTATATGGGAAGTAGGTGCGCGCTCTGAGCAGTTGTTCGGATATCGATTTCCGTTTCTCGGATTGGTTCCACCTCCCAGCGATGTGTTTGTCAGCTGGGGTGGGTTGATCGGTAATCCGAGCTACTGGCAGAGTTGGTATATGAGTTTTTTGCGGGTCTTCGGCGGGTTTACCGCTGCTATGATTATCGGCATACCACTTGGGCTATTCATGGCTGTTAACAAAACTTTTTATGGCATGTATTTCCCAACATTTGAAATCATGCGACCAATACCGCCATTGGCTTGGGTGCCAGCATCAATCATTTTTTGGCCCACACAAGAACTATCCATCGCATTTGTTACTTTCCTTGGCGCGTTCTATACCATCGTAATCAATGTACTCGGTGGTGCCAGATCTATTAACAAACAATACTTACAAGCCGCACAATCAATGGGTGCATCACAGTGGGATATCTTTCGTAGAATCGTGTTACCGGCAACACTTCCTTCAATCGTCGTGGGATCAGCTGTGGGAATGGGCATAACCTGGGAGGTTGTGGTTGCTGCGGAAATGATTTCGGGCGGTGGCAGTTCGGGTGGTGGCGAAGGTGGTGGGCTTGGCTTTTTTATCTGGAGCTCTTATGTTGGCGGTTCTTATGAGCAAATTGTGGTTGGAATGATCAGTATTGGTATTGCCGGTTATTTTAGCAGCGAATTATTACGGCAGCTTGGTGGTTTGCTGACTCCCTGGTTAAAGACACGGTAACAAATTATGAGTACAGAGCTAAAAGACGACTCAACGGCTAACGCCGATTCAAGAGAACAGTTCAGCAGCGAAATTGTTGCGAGCAATGTCTATAAATCTTATGGGGCGGGTCCATTTGCCAAAGAGGTTGTCGTTGATTGTTCATTCACCATAGAAAGCAACAAGCTTACGGTGATGATTGGACCATCAGGATGTGGAAAAAGTACGTTGATACAACTGATTGCTGGTTTCGAAACAGCTGATTCAGGCAGCATTACGCTAAATGGCAAACCCATAACCGGTCCAGGCAAGGACCGTCTGGTTCTATTTCAGGAATCCGCCCTGTTTCCGTGGATGACTACCTACGACAATATTATGTATGGTCCGCGTGCGCGCGGTGAAGATACAAAAGAATCGACCGATCTAGCTGAGTTTTTGCTAAACAAAGTGGGTTTGGAGGCATTTCGTGATAAATATCCACAACAGCTTTCAGGGGGTATGCAGCGACGAGCTGAACTGGCCAGAGCCATGATTAATAAACCAGAAATCATGATACTCGATGAGCCGTTTCGTGGCCTCGATAACATGTCCAAGGAATTAATGTGGGAGTACTACGCCAATATCTACGAAGAAGACCGCAACACGAATTTCTTTGTAACTACCGACATCGATGAAGCAATATTTCTGGCTGACCGACTGTTAATTATGACCAATCTTCCTACCAGTACACGCGCTGTTATAGAAATAGATATTCCTCGACCACGTACAATTGAAGGTGTAGTCAATAGCCCTCGTGCCAATGAAATTAAAAAAGAAGTGATGACGCTACTACACGAAGAAGCTATGAAATCATTCTCTGGTGGCAGTAAGGCAGCCGCGGATTTTCTGGATGCCTATTCAAAGCGCGTCGACTGAGCGGTTACCAATATGCTCAATCTTATGCTCAATCTTATGCATGTAAAACAGAGTCAGTATGCCCGACTGGCTACTTAATCGATCAACTGTCATAGCACTGGCTATTATTGGTGGTTTAATTTCATTGGTTGCGTCGCTATGCCGATCGCGCGGTATTTTATCTGAACAACAGATTACATGGCTAAACAAAAGTGCTTATGCGTTTATGGGTGTCAGTATGATTCTATTTATCGTTGCCGGATTTTTTGGCGAAAAACAGTGAATTGTATTTAGTCACAGGCAACCCAATCGGCAACTGCGTAACAACTGCCTATAGATTTTTACTCGTTTAAGTGCTTATCTCCAACTCGCTCAATTGTCAGATCGACGCTGACAGGGCGACGAATATCATCAAGCACTGGACAATGGCGATTGACCGCTTGTCGAAGACGCTCGATTTCGTCATCTGTAGCGTCGCTTTCAATGGCGATCGTACCAAATATTTCAGAAAACCCAGCTGGCGTATCTTCATCTAACGCAAAAAAACCCTTCGCATCAGAAACACCTGTAACTGAAACGGCCACACTATCGAGCGAGATATCCATCGCATCGGCGTAGAGCCGATAAGTGACCTCATGACAGGCTGCCAAAGCTGCTAATACATACTCACTGGGTCGTGGCCCCCGGTCGGTACTTTCCATATTGCCGGGTTGGTCAACAATGATCTCAAAATCCCGTACTTTTACATGACTGCGAAAAGCTTCCACCAGTTTACTTTCAGCTGAAACTTGAACCCGAGTCTTATCCGGGCGATTACGCAATATTTCCTGTTTGTGTTCAAACACTTTTTTAAAATTCGTCATATTTTTCTCGCTGAGTAACTCACTCAAAAGGTTTACTCAACCCTCTTGATCGAAGAATTCATGGTGTATGCCAACTTTCGTTGGATGTATAATTTTTTCTATATAAAATATCACAAAAGACTATTATGGTAGCGACCGCCTGCGATGCCAACGATGGTTCTCAATTTACCTAGGTAACTCAACGGTCTATTGCATATACCGCCTTACAGATACCATACTCACAACGGATACGTTTAAATTAGGAATAATTAGCCTATGTCACGTTCAGAAACCTCTGTTGCCAACTCCATCCTTGAAAATTTAACAGCGTATCGATCTCAAGCTGATGCAAATCTCGATTGGATAAAGCAGGAAATGAGTCCCTATTTTCTGAACTTGAACAAACGCGAGGTTGAAGCACTTACTTTGCTGACGATCAGCCTGGATAAGCTTGAAACACTTGAAAAGATCACCTTGGTTGATCGAGAAGAGCGTTTGATCATAGCGCAATTGTCAAGAACCGGTTCAATATACCGCACCATACAAGAATTACCAGACAAACCTTTGAGTTACGCTGAAATCACAACTTCATTTAACCCATTACCAGACAATGAGCATGCACTGGAAGTTTTACGATGCGATTTTAAACTGTCTGCTGAATCGAATGCATCAAACTCGGCACTGGTCTCTCTGTCTGACAATACGCGAAATGAAATCGTGGCGCATGTGAAAAATGATTTTCCAGAATTCAGCGACGAGCGCATTGATAACGTTGTATCCGTTTTCACCAGCAGTAATTTGGAATACGTCTTAACTTCCCCTCCAGAAAGAGTGGCAAGGGTTATGCGTATATTTATATCTACGCAATTAAACAGCGGGATATTTCTAAGCGTTGAGCCCACAGAATATAAAGAAACGCGGGTTTCATTTGGTGTAACGAACCCACCCCATGCCGGTTTTTTACAGCAGGTGTTGGAAGTATTTCAGCGTCTGGAAATCGGTGTACGACGCGCTTATCATTTGAGTGTAACCAATGCGTTAACACCCTACTTTTTAGCCACATTTTATGTTAAACCGAGGGACAAATCAGAGCTTAGCGAAGACTCGACAGTCTACACCAACTTAAAACGTGAGCTATACAGTACTCAAATCACATCCACAACTGCCCCAAGCTACGCTACGCTAATTAAAAGCGGCGTTATGAGTGGGCCAGATTCCACACTAATTACCGCACTAGTCGGGTTTTGTCATACTAATCTGGCACACAACGCACCCGAAATTTACGAACGCGATAATATCGCCCGCGCTTTCCACCACAATCCCAGCGTCAGCATTCAATTGGTGGAACTGTTTTATACACGCTTTGACCCCAGCCTGACAAACAGAGAGCAAGTGTACGCTGCAAAGTTGGGAAGCGTGACAGAGCTTGTAGAAAATTTCAATTCTGGTCGACGCATACTGGATAATTTCAGGAGGGTTGTTTTTCGCTGCGCCCTTTCGTTTATAAAAAACTGTTTAAAGAGCAATTTTTTCGTGATAGAGAAACATGCACTCAGTTTTCGCCTGGACCCACATTATCTGGAAGAACTTGGGCCTGATTTTACCGATGACTTACCAGCCCAGCGACCGTTCCGAATTACTTTTTTTTCCGGCCGACGCGGTAGCGGCTTCCACA
Source organism: uncultured Granulosicoccaceae bacterium (assembly GCA_938045275.1). Classification (GTDB taxonomy): domain Bacteria; phylum Pseudomonadota; class Gammaproteobacteria; order Granulosicoccales; family Granulosicoccaceae; genus Granulosicoccus. The sequence goes on along the minus strand of CALIMV010000320.1, from coordinate 37,863 downwards.
TCGGCTTTTCCGATATCGCGCGTGGTGGCTGGCGCACGGTAATAACACAAAGTATTGACGACTATGCAAACAATGCCAGCACACTATTCAAGGAAAACTACGTGTTGGCACATACTCAACACCTTAAGAACAAAGATATCTATGAAGGTGGCTCGAAAATGGTTGCCATACTGAACATAGATCCCCGCACCACGCATGAGCAGCGAGATCAATATCTATACAAAATGCAGCACGCTTTTGCTAATGCCTTTCTGGACTTGTTTGTAACAGATGAAAACGGTAAGGCAAAAGACCCCAGAGTGGTTGACTACTACGGGCAGGAAGAACCAATTGAACTTGGCCCTGACGAAAACATGCACAACATCATGATTGAACGTATGGCAAAGCTGGCTGAAAGGCGCGGCTATTTGCTTGGCAAAGGCATAATGTCGAGTAAAGAAATTGGTATCAACCATAAAGAATATGGCGTTACATCTATCGGCGTCATTCGATTTGCCGAAGTCATAATGCAAGAATTGGGCACCGATATGCACAACGATGCATTCAGCGTTAAATTTACCGGTGGTCCGAATGGAGATGTTGCCGGGAATGGTATGCGTTTGTTACTGGAGCGCTGCCCCAAGGTGGCTATCAAACTCATTGTAGACGGTACCGGTGCATTATTTGACCCAGAAGGTCTTGACAGAGACGCACTATCGAAGATCGTATTAAAAAATGATATTGAAGGCTATGAGCCAGACTCGCTGCATGTCGGCGGTTTTATTTTGTATCGCATGAAAACACGCAAAGAAGGCATTAGTGATGTATTCAAAAAACTCACTATGACCGATTCTGGTCTTGAAGAGGATTGGATATCAACCGATACATTCTACAAAGTATTTAATAGCATTATTTTCACTGTAGAAACAGATCTTTTTATTCCCGCTGGTGGTCGACCGGAAACTATAAACGACAATAATGTAGATCGTTATTTCAACGATGAAGGTATCGCCAGTTCCCGGGTCATTGTTGAAGGCGCCAACTCATTCATTACCCCTGCTGCGAGACAAAAATTACAACATAATGGGGTCGTTATTATGCGCGACGCATCGGCAAACAAATGCGGCGTTATATCCTCCTCATACGAAATCATTGCTAATTTAGTATTTTCTGATGAAGAATTTTTGAAAAACAAAGATGAGTACGTAAATGACGTAATCGATATTCTAAATAATATGGCTGAAGTAGAAGCACGAGCAGTGATTCGAAAATACCGTGAGTTGGATGGTAGCGAAACATACACAGAAATATCCAGCTTGTTAAGTCAGGAAATTAATACACACTACGCCCGAATGTTCGACTATTTTGAATCTAACCCAGAGCAACTCACTTTACCCAAACAACAAAAAGCCATGCTGGCGCACATGCCAAAGATCATCAAAAATTCAGACGAATTTGCTCCTCGTATTCAAACCCACTTACCTGAAAAAGTTAAGTACGCCATTTTAGCCAGTAAGCTCGCATCAGGGTTGGTTTATGCAGGCGATGACGCCAGCCTTTACGCAGATATAATCGAAGCACAGTTAGGACGGGTTGTGGCATAGGGTGCGATATCGCTGCGCAACAAACGCGCCGCAAATAAACCCGCCGCACAATAAACCGGCCACACAATAGACGCAGCTTGACGTAGCACAGTTTTAATATTGGGCAATACGATTGATTCGAATGGTGCTGGACTCAGATGTAAGATTCGCTCGAGTTTGGCATTTCTGCAAGATAGCTGGCCGCACCAAGTTCTACTTACCCAACTCATGCCGTGTCTGTTAGTAAAATTTCAAAGTACAATTTCAATTTTGAAATGGCTTTTGGTAATTGATCATTCTAAGACGTTTCCTCTTTCTTCGCTTGCGACCACTGAACCTGAGCCTGAATACACCTACGATTGAAATCGCTATCCAGGAAATCTGTATTAATGCAGAAGCGAGATTAAATTGATTGAACAGACTTATTAAAACGAGCGACGCTGCCAACATATTCAGCAAGGTGTAGGTGTAACACTGCCCCGAAATCTTTCCTAACTGCAATAAGGTATAAGACAGCATATAGAACAAAAAACCCGCAACACCAACTACTTCTAATATCTGTCCGCTCAATTGCGAATCTATGAACATCTTATTTGCCCTTGCACCTAACAGCGTGTGTGAGTCGACGTATTCTTTGCAAACTTCTTACCAGATGATTATTATGGACAATCGAATTGAATTACAGTATCACCAACATAGAGGACTGTATTACCCGTTCAGGGGCAATCGAATAGAACAAAAGTTATAAAAGCCTGTTGAAATTGTTGAATTTGAGATTGTTGGATAATGTTTGGGAGTTTATGGCATGCATTTAGTATTAAATTACATGAAAGGGTTGCGGCGCTAAAATCCAGGTGATGGTAGCCTCACAGAAAATGCCCGACCAGCAAGCACAGATAATACAAACCGATTCAAACCATACTGATTTGCATCCAATTCAAGTTACTACTTCATCTGCCCTGGTAAAAACAACGCTATCTGCGGAAAGACAATCAACAAACCCAAACATACCGCCATCGCAAACCAGAATGGCAACACACCACGAAAAATAGTGGCCATAGGTACGTCTCCAGCTACACCCTTTACAACAAATACGTTAATACCCACTGGCGGAGTGATCAATCCCATTTCAATAACCACCACTACTACAACGCCAAACCAAATGGGGTCAAAGCCAAGGCCTGTGACAATGGGGTACACCACCGGCATCGTAACCACCAGCATAGCCAGTCCATCAAAGAACATGCCGAGAATAATGTAGCCAAGCAAAATCAACAGTAGCGTTGAATACGTATCGAGCCCCATGTCTTTCAAGCCAAGCGCAAGCGTTTCGGGCAAATGGGTAAGCGCTAGAAAGGGTCCGAACACATGCGCACCGATGATGATCAGGTAGAGCATTGCCGTAGTAGAAACGGTTTCGAGTAATATGTCTGGCAATTGCCTGATTGAAACGGAACCGGACACGAACGCAATAATGGTTACCAGCGTTGCACCTACACCGGCAGCTTCTACCGGCGTGAACACACCCATGTAAATGCCGCCAATTGAAACCAGTATTACAACGACCAACGGAAATGAACGAAATGTGGCGGTCATTTTCTCTTGAGTTGTTGTAGCAGGTCCTGGTGGACCTTGTTCCGGTTTAAAAGTAGTGAATATATAAATAACAACCACAAACAGAAACGCGAGCAAAATACCGGGTAATATACCGGCGATAAATAACTTACCGATACTCTCTTCAGTCAAAATGGCATACAACACAAATCCGGTGGACGGTGGTATCAGAATACCAAGCGTGCCACCGGCTGCAACCGAACCAGTAGCAAGCCCATCGCCATAGCCATAACGTTTCATCTGCGGCAACGCGACTTTGCCAATCGTAACAGCGGTTGCCACCGACGAACCTGATACAGCTGCAAATGCGGCACAGCCAAGCACCGTTGCTGACGCCAACCCACCACGCAGTCGGCCTATCCAAGCATAAGCAGCCTCGTAAAGACGCTGCGAATAACCAGCCGCACCGGCCATATTTCCCATTAAGATAAACAGTGGGATGATAGAAAGGCCATAGCCAGTTACTGACGAATACGTTTCTGACGACATAGTGGCAACGGCTGCACGTTGTCCATCAATCACCCAAATACCGCCGAATCCGACGACTAGCAGCGCCATACCTACCGGCAGTCGTGCGACAAGACAAAAGAAAAGTGCGGCAATACCATACACGCCAATGAGCGTTTCACTCATAGTTTGAAGGACCGTGTCGACACTGAGAAATAAGTTGACCTAGAAGAACCAGAATGGAAAGGCCGAAGCCAATTGTAATGGCGCCGTATGCAATCGACACCGGTATCTCTAACATATTGGTGACATCGCCATACTTGTGGGCGTCAAGCATTTTGTTCCATGTTTTTATGATTAAAAGCGAGAACACAAAACAACTGACCAGCCGAGCGAAAACGTCGCCAATAAAGCGACCATAGCTGCCAATGAACTGATCGAGAATATCAACCCGAATATGAGTGCCTCGAAGCGTGACATAAGGCATAGCCATCATAACAACCAGTGACAACCCAATTTTAACAATCTCGAAATCGCCTAGAATCGGATCGTTAAGTACCTTGCGACAAAATACAGCTACGCTAACAAGCAACATAATAGCGAACAGGAACAATCCGCCTATAAGAGCAACGAATTTAAGCAAGCGCTCCGCCAAACGCGGAACGCCTGTGTTTTGCGCTAAGGCATTCGCCTCCACTATTTAAGCGCAGCAGCCCAGTCAGCAGCCTTGATGCCCTCGCCTTCCAGTTCGGCAATGACTGCTTCAGCCAAAGCAGCACTGGCAGCATCAAATTCAGCCGCGGCATCGTCTGATAAAGTCACAATTTCACCACCACCTTCTACCCAGGCTTTCTCTGAATTAACCGCAGCGTTCGTCATGGTTTCATTTCCACCCAAGGACATTTCCTTGCCCGTCAGTGCTTCGAGCTTGCCTTGTGTGTCAGCATCGAGCCCATCCCAACTATCTCGGTTCATAATCAACATGAATAACGAGTTAGATCCGATCATACCCTGAGTAACATACTTGGTGACTTCCCCAAGTTTAAAGCTGCCCAATACCGACGTATCAACCAAGGCTCCGTCAACGACACCGGTTTCCATTGATTGATAGACTTGTGTAATAGGCATTGAAACCGCAGTTGCGCCCCAGGCTTCAACCACACGGCCTGTATTTTTTGACGGCACGCGAATTTTCAAACCCTGCAGATCAGCCATACTTTCAATTTTTTTGTTCGCCATTAACAACGATCCAGGTCGAGCAGACCACAGGCCTAATAATTTGGTTCGCGTAAATTCTTTTTCCAGATGATCTATGTTGTCCCACAATTTGGCAGTTATGTTTTGATCGCCTGGTATAACACCCGGCAGTTCTACCAGCAATGATTTCTTGAATTGAGATGCGGTATAACCCGGCAATGCATAGACAATATCCGCAACACCATCAATAACACGGTCGTATTGTTTTACCGGCCCCTTGCCCAGCTCACCACCTGGATAAACACGTATGGTTGTGTCGCCACCGGTGGCTTCTGCAATTTTCTCCGCAAGCGGAAGAAACATCTCGTTGTGCAAATGATATTTTGTTGATGAAAAGTGCGCTAACTTTAATTCGTCGGCCGATGCAACAGTTGCGCCCAGCGATGCTGTGAGCATCAAAACCGAAGCGGCCATGCAAAATGCGGATTTTTTTAAAAGCATATTCTCCTCCTGTTTGACATTATTCTGGTGTCAGATTTCTCGTGTCAGACTGATCAACATTTGATTGCCAATGTTAACCAACTTTAATCTACTTTGCCAAAGTATTGCTGTCAATTTTATGTGTACGACTAATCATTGCCTTTGGTACTTTATGTCTAATAAATGTATAAAGCCAGGCCTAGATCTGGCTCGCCGTACAATGAGCCAAAACATTGAACGCACAATCTGAATTCATTATCGATTGCCGTACGTGTTTTTGTTCGACCCAGGCAATGAAGCGATCGGGCCGTACCAGCACACACGCATATGTTTGCGATTCATCTTTTTCAACCGCTTGATGCTGCTGTTTGGTTTGTTCTTCCAATGTGGGTTGCTCAGAGCTTTTAGCTTGAGGGTTAACAGTGACATTCAGACACCGTAGCGGAATGCCCAAGGCCGTTGCCGCTTGCTTGAATTTGTCAGCGACCAATTCACCGCCAGGCGGAATCAGCAAAGTAAAATCCTGTGATAAGCGACTAAACAACTTTTGTGCATCATTAAAATACCCAGGAGACAAATGCATACCGGCTATAGGCTCGTGTGTGTGCATGCCCTTTGCACCAGACAGCTTGGGGAGCGTTGTCTCGGCGTCGTCGCAATCATCAGCACATTTCAACTGCAAACACGATGTATCAACAATGGGTGAACCCAGGTAATGCGGAACATAACCAACAACTTCTCGCTGACCTTGATTCGCCCTTCGGTACCATGCCCGTTCGAAGGCGTGTTGGTCTTTCTGCGGCGAGAACTGACTGACAAAGGCAGCATCATTTTTTATCATACGCAGGATAAAGTCATCACGTGTGGAAGCAAAAACCGGGTGTCGCTCAGTACTGTAACTGTCGATCAAACTATCAGTGCCCCAGCCATGGTATTTTGCTGCCAATTTCCACGATAGATTCCGGGCATCTTCAAAGCCTATGTTAACGCCGTACCCACCATAGGGTGGATGGCTGTGCGCAGCATCACCAGCCACGAAGACTCGCCCACGGCGATAGTTATTTGCGTGAGCAAACCTTAAATCCCAAAATCCGGTATAGCTAAGTTCAAAATTAAATTCAGCGCCGACGGCAGTGTGAAGCAGCTGACCGAAATCAATGTTTTCAAGAGTCGCATCATTTGGCACTGGTGCATGAAAAAACCAGTTGGCTTCAAGATCTACCCTGCCAAAAAACTTCCAATACCCTTCGCACGCCGAGTCCAAGGCGTTAAATATGGTTTTACCTGGAAAACGTGATTCCAGAATATCGTGTAATTCCCGAGATTGGAATACCAGCAACGCCATCCTACGTTGTGAATCATCACTTGACTGACTAATTTCAGCGGCTTCACGCACAAGCGAACGCGCACCATCACACCCAACAAGATAAGATGAGCTTACCTCTTTTTGTCCGTTACCATCAGTCTGAACAAGCTTTACATTGACACGATCATCAATTTGCTGACAATCGACAAATCGCCAACCATAAAGTTTGGTAATACAGTCGAATTGTTCGGCGCGGTTTCGCAATATTCGCTCTGTTTCATATTGAGGCAAGCGTTCATTTTCAGCTGCGTAGAATGCACCAACCGCCCCGCGCTTAAACCAATCGTAGTGATAACCTGACAGCAACGAACCATAAGCAACCAGCCCCTCATTACCGTATTCTGGAGGAATGAGTGTGGCTTTCTTGATTTCATCTGTGATGCCCCAGAAGTTAAAGTGCTCGCCGGTTCGTTGAGTTAGATTTTGACCTTTTGGAATTTTCTGAGGTTGTGCATAACGCTCAACTAAAATGGATGGGGTATTACGAAGTGCTAAATCGATCGCCAGCGCTGTACCTGTTGGTCCAGCGCCGATGATCACGACCGGGTGTATTTCGTTGCTCTTACCGCTGTTCATTTCAGCATGGTTTGATACCTGAGGAGCACAGCTGAAAAAGGAGTCTCACGGAGACTTGATGAGCCAATTTACTAACTCAACCTACACGCAGCACCGCATTGTTATAGTCCATCGGTGTTTCGATATGCGTATCAAAAATACCCCTCTCTTGTACCCATGCCTGAGTACGTTCGTACATAGATTTTGTATAGGGTTCAAATACAATTCGCTCTCCCGGGCCAAAACGCCGAACATCAACAAGCTCTGCGTGACGTTCAGGAAGTTCATTTTTATAGTAGTGAACATAAGATTGATGCTGTTGATCTATATCGGCTTGCGCTAATCGAAGCGCTTCATAGTACGCTTGTACCTGTGGGGTTGCTACACCCTCAGGAATCATCGCTGCGATCATAAACGTGCAATCGATTATTTTTCGGAACCCGAGTTGTTCTAACATATAAAGCTGTGGACCAAATACCGTTACTGCAGGCGCTACTCCGTCGAGTATTTGATCAATTCGATCAGCCGGCGTTCCACCAAATACCAGCTTGATATTTTGAGCAGGAAGAATGGGTTCCAGCGCCTGAATGGTTGTGTAGTGACTACCTGATTGGTAACCCACATGAATGTTTACGTCTGCCAAGTGTTCCGCTTTAGTTATCGAAGACGTATCTGGCACCATAATGGCACACGGAGAAACCGAGTAACATTCGCCCCACAAATTTCCGTGACTGGCAGCTGCCGCCATATTTACAGTCCAATGGCAAGCACAACTGATCGATGCATCTCTGCCTTGTTCATAGGTTTGATAAGCACCTTGTTTGTTATCGATTGATTCGCCTTTACTTACCTGCTGCTTTGTGGCGTCTTTCGTTAACAAACTATGAGCGTTGAGTTGGTAGTCAGTTAAGCCAGTCTGTTGAAAGTAACCTTTCTCATGCGCTATCCATTCGTGTAAGCGACCATGGGGATTGATAACGAAGGTACTCATTTACCGTCTCCTTAACGTTTTCTTCACTGTACGAACTAAGGTATCGAAATGCAATAGAGAATTAGCCATATTATTCTAGTTTCGAGCACATTATGGACTCTCTTTGTTCTTCACACTATATCGAATACGTCGACTTAAAGCCCTAAATCAGTTCATAATTAGCCCAGAATTGTACTCTCGCACCTTATTTGTTTACTATTTAATTAACCGCTCCAAATGCCAAGAAATTCGCCAAGCTAACCGCGCTGAGAAAAAATGCCACGCCCAGAATCGCCAATAACCACTGAACTTTTTATCAATGGCACTGCACGCCCTGCTACCGCAAAGAGAGTCTATGAGCTATTCAACCCTGCCAGGCCTAATGAACTTGTTGGGTATGCAGCGGCTGCATCTGTAGACGATGTAGAAGCCGCAGTTACCAGCGCTCACGCGGCCTTTCCTGCATGGTCGGCTCTATCCTATGCTGAGAGAGCGGCGAAATTAAGGGAAGCTGCCGCTGCGCTTACTATCGATAAAGCCGGTATGGCAACCCGATCAACACTGTTCACTCGTGAACACGGTAAAGTTCTTCGAGAAACACAAATGGAATTGTCGCGTCTGGGTGATCGATTCATGTTAACGGCTAGCTACGCCGGTAGAATCTCCGCCGATGAAAAAATTAACAGCCCTCCGTTTGACACATTAATTACTCGTCAGGCGCGAGGTGTTGCAACACTGATAGTCCCATGGAATTGGCCATTATCAATTTTAGGCGCAAAATTACCGCAAGCGTTACTGGCCGGCAACACGGTGGTCATTAAATTGCCAGAGAATGTAAGCCTGGCGCCAATGCAGACACTACAATCTATTGCTCAGCTGTTTCCACCTGGTGTTGTTAACATACTAACTGGCGACGCTTACGAGATCGGTGATTCGCTGGTTGGACATCCGTTGGTTCGCACGGTTAATTTTACTGGCTCAATACCAATCGGCAAACACATTATGAAAGTGGCTGCGAACAATTTAACACCGGTAATTCTTGAACTGGGAGGGAACGATGCCGCGATTGTTCTGGACGATGCAACATTAGACGATGCCGCATTTGCGAAAATGTACTTCTCGGTTTTTGCAACTTCCGGGCAAATCTGCATGGCGATGAAACGATTGTACGTACACGTCAATCGATACGATGAAGTTATCGACGGCATGAAGGCCATGTGCGATAAAGCGGTTGTGGGCGACGGATTACTGGCCGAAACCACCATGGGACCAGTCAATAATGCCAAGCAATTAAAATTAGTGCGAGATATGCTGGCCGAAGCTTCTGCCAATGGCTGCGAGGTGCGTCAGCTTGGCCAGGTGCCCGATGAAAATTTGTACTCAAGCGGCTTTTTTCAAAAACCAACTTTAATACTGAACCCTGACAAACGTTTGTCCGTCGTCAAAGACGAGCAGTTTGGCCCGGTACTGCCAATCATTCCGTTTGTTACCGACACCGATGCTATCAACATGGCAAACGACAGTGAATACGGTCTTTGTTCTTCGGTGTGGACCCAAGACAAAGGCCGCGCTTTACACATAGCGCGGCAGTTAGAAACCGGATATACCTATTTAAATAATCACGGAGCAATGGCGCAGGATTTTCGTGCACCGTTTGGTGGGTTTAAGCAATCTGGCATTGGCAGAAACTTGGGCTTTGAAGGCGTTGCGGCATTTACTGAAAAACACGCAATATCCAGCGAACCCGGGTTTTTATTCTAAATGGTTTGACCGCTGCTTTTGGCTCAATATATCGCTCAAGTTTGTCATTACGATTTATTATCCGAATCCAGTGCGTCGGTAACGCCGCTCAGACCCTTATCCATACTGATGCCAAGCTCCTCACCAAGCTTTTTTAACGCTGGTAGCTGCACAGCCATATCCATTACAGAATCAAGTGCCTGATTGACAACCGGTTTGGATTGATCACCGCCATTGTTACCACCACTGCTACCTAGACCGGACACATGATGGATATTGACCGATGAGATTTTCTCGGCAGGTTTAACCATTTCTGCGACCACTTTCGGCAAGGCTTCCAGCTTCGCCATTTCGGCCTTGAGTGCCACAATTTCATTGGAGAGTAAATTATCAGCCTCGTTCAACTCACGTCTGGCATTGGCTTCAATACTGAGTTTGGCTCGCTGTGACTCCAACCGCAGTTTGTTGACTTCAGCTTTTGCGTTGGCTTTGGACAACGTCGCTTTGGCCTGCTCTACTGAGGCTTCAGCTTGCGCCTGCGCTGTTGCAAATAGATCTTCGGCTTTGATCGCACTTTGTTTTTTCGCTTGCAGCAATGCCACTTGCTTTTCACGTTGTGCAGTGGCTACGGCTCGTGCTGTAGCTATGGCTTCAGCCGCAGCGACGGCTTCTGCCCGCGCCTGATCAGCGGCAGCTTGTGCCTTGCTCTCCTCCTGAGACGTGGCCGAAACAGCAATGTTACGTCGCAGCTTTGCCTCTTCCAGCGCGGTCGCTTGCTGAATTTCTGCTTCACTTATTGCTTGCTCACGCGCGATGTCTTCAGTGCGGATGGCCCGTTCCATTTGTATACGCGCAGCATTAGTAGCTTGCTCACTCTTGGCTTTTCTTTCAGCAATTTCAGACAACTGCTGTGCTCGTAGCGTTTCAATTTCTCGTACTTGTTCCAATTCGGCAGCTTGTTGTTCAAGATCGATGCCGAGTTTCAATTTAGAGGCTTCCATAGTCGATCGGTGTACGGCAACCTCAGCATCCCGATCGATCAGTGCGCGCTCTTTTTTCGAATCTGCTATGACTTCTGCCAAACGACGCATACCAACGGCATTAAACGCATTATTCTCATCTAACGAATTAAAAGGTGTTTGATCGAGTGAGGTTAATGATACGCTTTCGAGTGAAAGGCCATTGCGGCTTAAGGACGCTGCGACATTCTGTTGAACCTCAGCCACAAAATCACCGCGATTCTCATGTAGCTCATCCAGCGTCATGCGTGCTGCAACTGAACGCAAAGTATCAATTAGCTTACCGTCAATAAGTTCATGTAATTTTTCTGGATTGGACGTGCGATTACCGAGTGTCTGTGCAGCACGCGTCACAGCATCGATCGATGGGTCAACCGATACATAAAATTCAACACCAACATCAACACGCATCCGGTCTTTGGTAATAAGTGCCTGATCTGCCGAACGCGACACTTCGAATCGTGTCGTTTGCATGTTGACACGCGTTAATTCATGGAAATACGGCAATACCAGCACACCGCCATCCATGACTACCTTCCGACCGCCCAGGCCTGTGCGAATTAAACTGAAGTCGCCAGTTGAACGTTTATAGAATGACGCAAATAGTACAACCAGAATTGCCAGCACTATTAGTATGGCAACAATCCAAACGATCAGTGTTGTCGTGTTCATTTATAGTCTCTCTACAGCTGGTTTATCTTACAGTGCAAATGTGAACTCATGCCCCCATCAACCGGTAGGTTGGTACCACGAATCCAACTTGTCATATCAGACAATAAAAAAGTGACCACCGGCGCTACATCTTCGGGCAATCCTGGTCGGTCCATTACCCTGGCATCCTCTTCAGCACGTTCTCCGAGGGTTTCTAAAAAATCTTTTAAAATGGGGGTATCTACCGGTCCTGGAGAAACAGCATTCATGCGTATGCCTCGTTCTCGCCATGCCCAGCGCTCCTTCATTGTCCAAACTACCAGCGCTTCTTTGGAAAAGAAATAACTTCGGCCATCATGGTTTGTGATGTTGTATTCGCGCATAAAGGCGTCCACATCTTCAAATTCCAGATGCTCGCTCGCCCTGATACTCTCAAGTGCTGCTGGCCAGCCAAAACCTGCAAGTGATGCAAGATTAACGATAGAGGCATTATCGTTAAGTTTTGGAATCATGTTTTCTGTGAAGAACTTCAAACCAACCAAATTCACCAATACAACCTTTTCCGCAGGTGCCGTTGGCGGCAGACCAGCGATGTTGGCAATGCCGTCAATTCCTGTCGGCAATGCGTTGATCAACGCTTTAATCGTTCGCCGATCAGACATATCAGCTATGTACAATTCGTCAACGTGATCATCAGTTTTGTTAACATCCACACCTAAAACATCACCACCAAGTTGCTTGATGAGCCGCGATGTTTCCTTACCGATACCCGATGAGCAGCCCGTTACGACGATCGTTTTATCGCGTAGCAACTTACCAGTTGTCCAACTCTGATTTGTCATAACTTACATTCTCTCATCGATCTGCGGCTTAAACCCATCTCCATGCCCACTAGCTGTACGTTGGATTGCTTAAAACATCGGTGGATACGGTCTGCCACCTCTGTCGATAGTTATCCACCGCGTTTCGGTAAACGTTTCGGTTGACCACCGACCACCGTGGCGACCCACGCCCGAAGCCTTTGACCCTCCGAATGGTATATGCGGTTCATCATTGACTGAACTACAGTTTATGTGGCACATACCAGTGTCTAATGCGTGTGCAATGGCCAACCCACGTTGTTCGTCCCTGGTGATTACACCGGAGGAAAGACCGTATTCAGTATCATTGGCTATGGCGATTGCCTGATCATCGGTATTAAACGGAATAACGGGCACGACCGGTCCAAAGGTTTCATTTTGATAAACGGACATGTCCGCTGTCACGCCGGTTAGTATGGTTGGCTGCACAAACCGCCCCTGTATTTGTCCGCCCACTTCCACTTTCGCACCTTTTGCAATAGCGTCTTGTAACTGAGATTGAACATTGTCGACTTGCTTGTCATTAATCAGTGGTCCAATAACGTTGCCATCACTCTCCGACGGGTCGCCCATTTTCAAAGCGCCCGCACGCTTAATAAAAGCTTGTAAAAATTCTGCGTAAATACTTTGATGAACCAGTACCTTTTCCACACTCATGCAGATCTGACCCTGATGCATAAAGCTGCCGAAATTCGCCGCACCAAGGGCTCTTTCCATATCGGCATCATCGCAAATGATCAAAGCATCTTTACCACCGAGTTCCACGCAGGCTTTTTTCAAGTGCGCTCCGGCTTTGGCAGCAATCTGTCGCCCCACAGCAGTTGAGCCTGTAAACGATATGCCTTTGACAAGGGGGTTTTCGACCAATTCATTACCAACATCCATAACGTTATTGCGAGAGCAGGTCACCACATTTAACACACCGGGTGGTAAGCCAACTGCCTCGGCGATTTCAGCAAATATCAACCCGCCTGTGTAGGGCGTTTCTTCAGACGGTTTCAATACGATGGTATTACCAGCTGCCAACGGAAACGCGAATCCACGACTACTCAGCAGTGCCGGAAAATTCCATGGAGAAATCACGCTGACCACACCTATTGGCCGACGCGACGCAATGGATAATTTGTGGTGCTCAGACGGCATAACTTCACCTATGGGTGCATAAGTTGTCGCTGCAGCAGCATAAAATACTTCGGGCACATAACCGGATTCAAACATGCCTTTACCAAACCAGCCACCAGCCTCAGCTTTTAATGCATCAACGACATCACTTTGGCGATTGGCAAATTCCTCAGCCATGGCGATCATGAAGTGAGCGCGTTTAGTGTGCGGCAAACTTGCCCAACCAGCAAACGCCTCTTGTGCAGTTTGAATGGCCTGTTGTGTTGCGCTTACATCGGCGTCAGCCACATCAGCCCAAATATCGCCGTTGGCAGGATTAGTATCACCGAATCGATTCGGTGAACTGACCCACTCACCCCCACTGTAATAGTCGAGTTTTCTTGCCATGATTATGATTCTTCCTGTTTACGAAGATTCCCGGCATCGTCACGCCGGTACACGGTAACGGTGGATTTTTTGTATACCGGAATATGCGGCAATGGATGACTGTCCTCACTTGTGGTACGGCCGTGGCTTTTTTTCGCAGCTTCGGTTTTAGTGTTTTTAGTTCCTGTTGCGGCATTTTTTGCTGCTGTTTCAAACTCGGCAAGTAGTGCCTGTATTTTTTTGTCTTGTGTTTGTGGCAATTCAACAGGAGCTATAGGAGCTACAGGTTTACTTACACTGTCGGTGGGTTTACCTTCACCAACAGATGATGGTATAGACGATAACTTCACCACCTGCACCGGTGTATTCGCACTCGCGGTGCGGTGTTTCGATGCGCTGGAACTGGCCCTTGATACCAATGCATCAATGTTTTCATTGAGCATCGAATCTGATGATACGGTTTGTACATGCTGTTGAGATACTGAAGGTGTAACATTTATAGTAGAGGGAATACCAACTGAGCTGTCCGGCAATGTATGGCCGCCATTAACACCCTGTTGAACTGCAGCAACAGTAATGGGCGCTGCCTGCGACGCTATAGCACCACCAAGATAAGCTGCTTGTACGTTAGGATCGTTGAGCAAGTTTGTCGCGCTGTCTTCGCCAATAATACTACCGTTGCCAAGCAAGTAGCCTCTGTCAGCAATACTCAAACTTTGTTTGGCATTCTGCTCTACCAGTAAAACACCAACGCCAGAGTCTCGCACGCGTTTCAATGAGCTGAATAGTTCTTTGCACAATAATGGTGAAAGCCCGAGCGATGGTTCATCTAACATCAGTATTGATGGTGCTGACATCAATGCTCGTCCAATAGCCACCATTTGTTGTTCGCCACCAGACATGGTTCTCACTATCTGTTTTTTTCGTTCCGCAAGCTTTGGAAACAATGATAATACTTGTTGAAGGTTAACCTGTTCATTGTGCCGAGCGTGTTCTGAGTACGAGCCTAATTGCAGGTTTTCCTCTACAGAAAGATCACTGAACACACCTCGACCTTCCGGAACAAAAGCTACGCCGTGCTCAACGATCTGTGCTGTGTCCAGATTGCGCAACGACTCCCCTGCAAGAGCGATGTGTCCGTTAACTGTTCCTTCACAGATTCCAGCGATCGCACTCAGTAATGTGCTCTTGCCTGCACCGTTAGCACCGAGTATGACAACAATTTCGTCAAGCGCTACGCTCAAACTAACCGAGCGAAGCGCTTCGTGCATACCATAGTGTACGTTCAAATCAGCAACAACTAACATGATGCGCAGTATCCAGAAATAGGAACAGTTTTTTTCATGTTAGTCTTCACCCAGGTATGCAGTGATAACCGCTGAATCAGAGAGTACGGCGTCCGGCGTGCCTGACGCGAGAAGCTGACCTGAATTCATAACAATACAGCGATGACATAGCGAACGAATTGCATCCATGACGTGCTCGACCAGTACAATAGTTCTGCCCTCCTCGCTCAGTGATTGAATCAATGCAATCCCGGTTTGCAATTCACTCGGATTCAAACCTGCCAACCATTCATCAAGCAGCAATATTTGCGGATCCCCGGCAAGAGCACGAGCAAGCTCCACCCGCTTCTGATCGATATAAGTTAATGATGATACGGGCAATGATCGCTTGTCTTCCAACCCGACTCGCTGCAGCAGCGATTCTGCATGATTCAGTGCATGGTTCTTCCACAATCGCTTGCGACCAAACACGGCACCAGCCATCACATTGTCAGTGACACTTAGCCCCGGCAATACGCGCACCAGCTGAAAAGTACGAGCAACGCCGTTACGGGCAATATGGTGCGCTGACTTGTTTGAAATCTGCTGACCTGCAAGTTGGATGCTACCAACTGTCGGGCGCAATGCACCAGAAATCAAATTCAGAACCGTTGTCTTTCCCGAACCGTTTGGTCCGATGATGCCAACCACTTCTCTTTCCTTAACACTGAAATTTAATCCATTAACAGCGACCAGCCCACCAAAGGACTTGGTTAAGTTAATCGTTTCAAGTAGTGTGCGGGCGGTATTCATGTTGCCACCCTTGCACGCAGTTTTTCTAGTAAACCCACCACACCATTAGGTAAAAAATACACGATGATAAGAAAAGTAAGCCCCAAAAACAGGGTGGTAAAATTGGGAAGCCAGATACTGATGGCCTCCCATATCAGCGTAAACGGTATAACACCAAGCAGCGGCCCCCACAGCCTGTGCATACCACCAAGCAATGCCATGATGACCACAAGAAAACTGAGTTCTGGTGAGAAAACCAGATTCGGTTCTATATAGGAGTATCGTGGCGCGATGATGGCCCCTACAATGGCAGCAAAAAATCCTGTGGTCATAAACAACAGTACTTTTGCTTTGGCTGTATTAATGCCGACATGCCGGGCCACTGTCTCGTCGTTGCCGATGATGCGCATGGCAAAGCCTAATCGTGATTGAGAAATAACCCACCCCAGAGCAAACACAATGACTGAGACTGTTAACAACATCCAGTAGATATGCGCCTCTGTGAAATCGGTGAGCACGTATAAACCACGTGAACCAAGAAAGTTATTTTGCACCCAGGACACAAGATTTCGAATCATCTCGGCAAGCCCGAGCGTGAAAATAACAAAGTAAACACCGGATAACCGAAGCGTTGCCATACCGATGAGTGCTGCCAGTACTGTGGCGACCACGGCGGCAATAGCCATCATCAACCAGAACGATAAGTTGTAGTCGCTCATACCTGTGGCAACTAAATAGCCACCAATGCCGAAAAAAGCACCGCTGGCCAGAGAAATATAGTGTGTGGGACCAGAGAAAAGTGCCCAACTGGTGCTTAACGCTATGTACATCATGGCGGTTAGCGCGATGCTAAGCCAATAGCCGTTAAACACAAATGGAATCAGTGCAGCCAGTACAATACAAACAATCGCAATCGACAGATTTTTAACAGAAGCTGCGTTCATGTTTGCGGCTTTCCAAACAACCCTTGCGGCCTGAACAACAATACCAGCAGAAATATCAGATACGCAGCTGCCAACGTTAAGCCCGGGTCGATCAGTGTGGCCACAGCTGTTTCGACCAAACCTAGAATCAAGGCGGCGATAATAGCCCCACGAATGTCGCCTACTCCACCCATTATTACAATGATCAGCGCTTTCATCGTAAACATAACGCCCACTGACGCATCAAGTGTAATGAAGGTTGATATCAGTACACCAGCAACTGCCGTTACTGCCCCACCAATGGCAAACGCAAGTGCAGAAACTTTTTCTACGTTTATGCCAACCAAGCGAGCTGAAGCTGAATTGACCGAAACCGCACGAACCGCCATACCGGCTCGACTGCGGTTTAACCACAGATAAAGTACCAAAGCGATAACGACAGCAAAAACAAATGCCACCAGTCGATTGAGTGCCACAGTGGAGCCCAGTACTTCGAACGGGCTGGCCAGAAAAGAATACGTAAAGTACTCACCGTTGATAGACACGACAATACCAACCAGAATGAAACTCATGCCAAATGTTGCCAGAATGGAATCAACTTCTAATTGCCCCTGGTTTTTGGCACGGCGTACCAATGGTATTAACAGGTACCGATAAACAAGCCAGTTACCCAGCAACGCAACAGGAAAGATAAGCACTACGGTGAAAATAGGACTAACTGATGCAGTGGTAAACACCCAGAAACTGGCCAGCGCACCCAGCACAATCATCTCGCCATTAGCAAGATTCATAATGCGAGCAACACCGTACTGCAAATTAAGACCCATGGCGATAAGTACATAAGTACCGCCAAGCAATAAACCGGAGATCAGTATATCCATAGACGATCTGATCTTCCGGCCATTGGAACGCTAGTCTTTACTTTGTTCAGATCCAAAACTAGTTATTCCTTCAATAACTAGTTCCAACCTGATTTTTGTTTTATTTCAGCTGCGCCTTCCATATTGGAAGATGCAACACCACGGTAAACACCATCTTGCCACTGGCCTACAGTCCAGAATTTGTTTGATACCTGATTCTCAAAACTGATCTCGCCCATGATGGTATCGAATGCATTGTCTTTTATGTATTGCGTGACTTTCTCACGATCGACTTCGCCGACACCTTCAATAGCCTGTTCGAGAATCTGCATAGACACATAGGTATTCGCTGACGCCCAACCATCGGCATCTTTACCAGTAATTTCCTTGTGTTTGGCAAAATAGTCTTTCATTTTGTCGGTATCCGGGTTAACACCTCCGGCACCCAATACACCGTCAATTTTTGAACCGAACTTTCCGGCAAACGCTGGAAAGCAAGTGGCGACCGCGGTGTAATACGCACCAACATCAAGGTCTTCAATGATGGCCTGTTCGGTTAAACCAAATGTATCTGGTGGATACGACCAGGCAACAAACGCATCAGGCGCAGCGTCCTTGGCACCCTTGATAATTGGAGACAAATCTGGTGTACCGAGCGGGTAGGAATTGTCATACACGAGTTCAAAACCGGCATCGGTGAAAATAGGCCGAGCGGCTTCGGCCAATTCGATGCCAAAGGCATCAGCTACGTTAACCATAGCCACTTTATTGCCGATTTTGCCCGACTCTCGCATATCGACAAGGATATCTTTTACCCCGTTAACAAACGACGTGGTTGTGCCAAGTGTGAAAAACAAGCCAGGGTATCTGGCGGTAAGCTCATCCATTTTATCGGTTATGGCACTGACAGCTATTTGCGGATAACCGTATTTTGCATAAATTGGTGCGGCTGCAACATTAAAACCGGTACCGTATGGAGCGATGATAAAGTCAACTTTGTCTTGTGTTGCCAGTCGTTGTACGGCTTTGATGTGTTCGCCTGGATTGGTTTTATCATCATATTCAATAAGCTCAATCATACGCTGACCGTCTTTAAGCTTGAGACCACCGCGAGCGTTTACCTCTTCCACCCACAGCTGAACATTTGGCCATTGCGTTACGGTGGCACCACCGGCCAGAGGACCGGTTTTCGGTGCAACAGCACCAATCTTGATGGTATCAGCAGCCTGCGCGGTGAATGCAAGTCCTGCAATCAGCACAGCGCTGCCGAGTTGCCGGACAAGCTTTCGAACTGAAAATGTCGGATTGGTTTTTATCATTCTGGCTTTTATCATTCCTCGCTCCATTCAATCTTTAAATTCATTAACTTTGAAGCTCAAAGCTATTAGCCTGATCAGAATAAACCTAAATCCGGTGGATGTCACTGTGTATGGTCATTTGAACCAATATTAGCTCCACTCAAATTATTATTTATCAATAACTTATATTCCCACCACCCTATTAATGAATGGCTAGTAGGAAGCAAATACAACATCACATTTATGCATTGAATTCAAACTTAATAAGCCGGTAAATCTCTTCGCGCCTGAACAACATCGCTGACTTTAACAATGCTTTTATGTCAGGCTTGATTGTCGAGTAAAAAGGAAGCCATAAGCTTTGCCACGATTGAAGCTTGCTCCAAAGGCGCAAAGTGCCCTGCATCTTCTATAACTTCAAGACGTGCATCGGGTAACAGCTGCAACATATCCTCATGTTGTGACACAGGACTCCATTGATCGTGTCGTCCAACGATAAGTAAAACCGGACAGAGAATATTGGCAATGTAACTGGACGCATCCGGTCTGTCAGTCAGTGCTTTTATTTGACGAGCATGCATAGCAGTATCACAGCGCAATACCATGTTGGTCAGGGATACCATCAAAGATGTATTTTTTTGATTAGGTTCGTACACCATGCCAGGAAGCCATCGTTCAGCCAAAGCCTCCATGCCAAACTCATTGGCATAGTCCACGACATCTCGGCGTTTTTCAATTTCACCTTCGCGCAATGGATGCATGCCGGTATCGAGTAAAACCAAACGCTGAACCCTTTCCGGCGCCAGCCTTGCCATCTCCATGGCCACGCGTGCACCCATAGAGTGTCCGGCCACTTCAAGCCGTCCTGTATGGGAATCAAGACAATCCATCGCCATTTGAGTCAGACTGTCCTGGGTAGATAAATCGGCCACCGAAACTTTTTTACTATTAATTTTATCCAGCAACGGCTGCCATACTGTTGCATCACAAAGAAGACCTGGGATAAGTATCAGTGTTGCCATTGGATTGGACGCGTATCAGTAAAGCACCGCCGTTGATCATTCATAAAGATACATCCCTGCTGTTCAAAAAATTGAATAAGCAAACCATGATTTAACACAATATCGCTGTCCAGCTCAAGTATTCCCGAATGAGCATTAAACCCAAACTCGGGGTGATTTAACCATTTTAGGCAGGTATGATAAAACTACATACGCACTAGTCGCCTGAAGGCATTCAAATCAGGCTCGATGTCAGCTTGCGAGCAACATAGAAACATAGATATGTATGAGTGGGATTTTATAGCCGTATTTTCTGATATCGATCTGTTAGCGCTGGGTTTGCTAAATACACTTAAAGTGACTTCTTTGGCGCTGCTGTTTGGCATTCCTCTTGGGCTAATGCTTGCTGTATCCAGGTTATCCCGTTTTAAACCGCTGTCCTTTTCAGCCAGTTTTATTATCGAGTTCTTTCGAACAACACCTCCTCTTGTGCAACTATTCTGGTTTTTCTTCGCACTGCCCATACTCATCGATATTCGCATGACACCCTTGATCGCCTCAGTTCTGACGTTCTCAATTCAGTCATCGGCGTTCTTCGCAGAAATTTTTCGTGGAGGCATTCAGTCAATCGACAAAGGGCAATGGGAAGGGGCTAAGGCTATCGGCATGAACTATTGGCAAAGCATGCGTCGGATTATTCTGCCTCAGGCAGTTAAACGCATGATACCGGCATTCATGGAGCGTTCGATTGAATTACTCAAAACAACGACGCTGGTATCAACCGTAGCGTACACAGATTTGATGTATCAGGCCAACGATCTTGCACAGAAAACCTTCAGACCGCTGGAAGTATATACGGTGGTGGCTGTCATGTACTTTATTTTAATATTTGTATTCAGCCAGGTTTCATTATTGATTGAACACCGACTGGCTCGCAGCGGCGAAAGCACGGTGCGCTAGCATGCAACATAACTGGGACTTCGCCACCATCATTCAAAACTGGCCAGTGCTGATGGTCGGATTAAAAGGGACTGTCTGGATTTTTCTGGTAACGGTCGTTATCGGATTGAGTACTGGACTGATCGTTGGTATTTGCCGATACGCGAAAAACCGCTGGATACGCTGGCCTGCTACAGCTCTAGTGGAAATTTTCCGAAATACGCCAGTGCTTGTTCAAATCATCTGGTTTTACTATGCATTCCCAATACTCACCGGTATCGACGTTAACCCGTTTCTTGCAGCCGTGCTGGGAATATCACTGAACACTATGGCGTTTTCAGCAGAGATTTATCGAGCTGGCATACAATCGATTGAACCGGGTCAGTGGGAAGCCGGCAAAGCAATAGGCATGACGTATTCTCAAACAATGCGACGAATAATTCTGCCGGTAGCCTTGCGCAGAATATTACCTGCACTCACCAATCGAGGCATTGAAGTATTCAAGATGTCAACACTGGCTTCTGTGGTGGCCTATGTTGAAACCCTGAGCAAGGCGAAATTAATTGCTGATTTAAATTACAACCCTATTGAAGCATACACTGCAGTAGCGATTTTATTTTTTGTTGTGCTGTACCCGATTGTTCAGTTAACTTATGTACTGGAACGAACTCTACGCAAAAGTGATGCTTAAAGGATGCCAAACGAAACCGTCAAACTAGCGCAGGTATACAAATCTTTTGGAGAGCTTGAAGTACTCAAAGGAATTGACCTGACAGTAAATAGCGGAGAAACCGTTGTGATGTTGGGCTCCAGCGGTTCGGGTAAAAGTACGCTACTGCGTTGTATCAATTTTATGGAAACACCAACCGCCGGTCATATTTATTTGCACGGGGATAGGGTCGGCGCAGAAAAATCGGGAAAAATTTACTATCGAGAAAGTGAACTATGCAAGCTCCGTTCAAAAATCGGTATGGTTTTTCAGCATTTCAATTTATTTCCACATATGACAGTTCTTCAGAATGTTATGGAAGGACAAATCACGGTACTCAAGCGCGGAAAATCAGAATCAATTCAAAAGGCGCAAGCTCAGCTGGAACGTGTTGGACTGTTGGATAAGGCAGATGAATACCCGTCACGCTTATCTGGCGGTCAAAAACAACGTGTAGCCATTGCCCGTGCTCTGGCCATGGACCCGGAAGTCATGCTGTTTGACGAGGTTACCTCAGCACTCGACCCTGAGCTGGTTGGAGAAGTACTTAAAACCATGCGACAACTCGCCGAGGATGGCATGACAATGGTGATAGTCACGCACGAATTAGGTTTTGCCTATCATGTTGCAAATCGAGTTCTGTTTCTGGATGATGGAGTTATTCTTGAACAAGGGGTGCCGCACGACATCTTAAAGCATCCGAAAACACAACGAATGCGCGAGTTTCTTGAAGGTCACTCGCTGTTTAAATTGCCTGAGTAGAAAAGCCATGGAAATCCGATGAAGGCATTTTTGTTTATCAACGTGGAGAGAAAGATGAAAAAGTACCGCAATTTACTGGTAGTGGGTTTACTGTTTGTATGCGCCGCTCTGGGAATCAATACAACTGCACACGCTCAAGAAAAATCAACATGGGAAACCATCAAGGAGTCTGGCAAATTGCGCATGGGTGTTACCCAAGCTCCGCCATGGTATTCGAAAAACCCCACAACTGGAAAATGGGAAAGTGGCCTGATTATCTCGATCGGTAACAGTATGGCTGAAGAATTGGAAGTAGAGATGGTGCCAGTTGAGGTAACCTGGGCAACTGCTATCGCTGCATTGCAGGCGAACAAAATTGATATGATGTTCCTGGATGCAACGCCAAAACGTGCCATGGTCGTAGACTACCCTTTTCAACCGTTACTCTATATTTCACTTGCAGTATTGGCCAAAGACGATCTGAAAGTCGATACCTGGGAAGACCTAAACAACGATAAAGTTAAAGTGGCTGTACCGCAGGCAACAAGCATGGACGCGTTTTTAACGCGCACTATCCCAAATGCAGATATTCAGCGCTTTCCAGACAACGGTGCCGCATTGGCCGCTTTCCAGTCTGGTCGTGTCGATGCAGTATCACTGTTTCATCCACCTCTGTTAGCAGCTAGAAAGAAATTCGGTGAGGGAAAAATTGTGATCCCCTCTCCCGCTTTTAGTTCACCATCCTCAATCGCTGTACGACGAGAAGCTGATAAAACGTTTAGAGACTGGATCAGCCACACCATTTTGTATTACTACGAAACTGGTCGAACTCAGCAATGGTACGAAGAGTTTCTAACCGAGTTTGGCCTCGACCCTAAAGCGTCTCCTGTCATTCAACGCGAGTTATTGTTTGCAAAATAAGTTACACACCGCTTATCAGGCAGTGCAGTAAAGCCTGCCTGATAGTTCCAAACACATGGCAATCAACCGGAGCTGATGATGACTAAGCCAAATATATTATTCATTCAAGTAGATCAGCTCGCTGCGGCATCGCTGAAATTTTACGGTGATCCGGTATGCCATGCGCCATCACTAGACACTCTGGCGGCCAATGGTGTGGTTTTTGAAAACGCTTATTGCAATTTCCCACTCTGCGCACCGTCGCGTTTCTCGATGGCAGCCGGTCAACTGTGCTCAGCGATTGGTGCTTTCGACAATGCGGCCGAGTTCTCCGCAGAAATTCCAACTTATGCCCATCATCTTCGACGACTTGGCTATCAAACCTTATTGTCAGGAAAAATGCACTTTATAGGGCCCGACCAATACCACGGATTTGAAAAAAGATTAACACCCGATCTGTATCCAGCGGATTTTAGCTGGGTACCTAATTGGGGTAACGAGGGAAAACGAGATACTAATGACCCCAGATCAGTCACTATTTCAGGAATGTGTGAACGTAGCGTACAGATAGATTTTGATGAAGATGTCACTCATCAAGCGGTAAGGGCACTATTCGATATCGCTCGGTCCGATGACGACAGACCATTTTTTATGCAAGTGTCTTATACCCATCCACACGAGCCGTATTTATGCAAAGAGGAGTATTGGAATTTATACAGCGATGTAGAAATACCAAAACCTGCCGTAGGAGCTTTACCCGAAGCGCAACACGATGCTCACTCAGTAAGATTACTCAAAGATTTCGGGATGCTCAATTTCGAATTTTCTGACCAGCAAGTACAGCAAGCCAGGCGCGCCTACTACGGGTCGATTAGTTATTTGGATAATATGATTAACGATATTATCGAAGCACTAAAAGCAACCGGTGTACACAAAAACACAGCTATTGTTTTTACCTCAGATCACGGCGATATGCTTGGTGAACGTGGTATGTGGTTCAAAAAACACTTTTATGAGAAGTCGCTGCGTATACCTTTGCTCATTTGCGCACCGTGGATTGAAGCACAACGCCGATCTGAGCTGGTTTCACTGGTTGACTTACTACCCACTTTTAATGGTCTGGCAACCAAGGGTCAATGGCGTCAAACGACAGAGAACCTCGAAGGCACTGACCTGACTGCATTCATTGACCAAACTGGTCGAGTTTCAGAACGGGCCGTTTACGCAGAATACCTTGCCGAAGCCACCACCGTACCTTTGTTCATGATAAGACGCGAAAACCTGAAGTTTATTTCTTCGTCAACAGATCCTAACTTGCTGTTCGACCTTGATGCAGATCCATTAGAGCTACAAAATTTGGCCTTTAAGCCCGAATTCGCCGATGTCGTGAAACAGTTTGAAGAAGAAGTAGAATCAAAGTGGGATGAACAGGCGCTAAGTGAACAAATTGTCCAAAGCCAGCAACGGCGCGCCATTATTCGTGAGGCCGTTAAATCAGGTGTGGAAGTTCGCTGGAATCATGACGAACTGCCCGGTCAGAAAGTACCGTGGTATCGAGGAGTTGGTGGATATAACGAATGGGCATTTGATTATTTGCCCGTGAGTAATTAATGTCAGTAATTAACGTGAGCAATTAATACGCGTAACCAATGTGAGTAGCTGACTAGCGGTTGCCATCACCACCGCAAGAGGTGGCAATGGCAATTACTTCTATGCTATTCGCACACCCATTTCATTGTATGAAAATTAAATTCAAAGCTCTGCATTGGAACCCAGGTGAATCCATCCATGCAAGATGAGAATGCCTGTTGGCTGGTTTGAGTCAACAAAAACACATCAGACTGCTGATCAACTAATTTGCGTTGAATTTTTTTGTAGATCTCATTCTGTGCGGCGATGTCTCCGGTCTCTCGCGCTTCATCAATCATCTGATCTATTTCATCATCCAATACCCATTCCATGGATGCCCAGGTGCCCTTCGCGCGCGAATGGTACTGGGTGAAGAAATAACTATCTGGCGATGGATAAGTTGCGCCATAAAACACTTCATTGATTGCTGGCGTGGTTTCTGGTTTGGCGGCAAGTTCTGTCATGCGGTTCCACGGTTCTGCCTTAAGAATGGTGTCGAAACCAATCTGATCAAGATTGGACTTCATTAACAACGCAATTTCCTCTTCGAATGCAAGTCCGGCAACAAACATAATTTCAACCGGGATAGGTGTTTTGTCGGCGTAGCTACTGCTAGCTACATGCTCTTTGGCCTTTGCTAAATCGTAGGTGGGCGCTTCAAGATCGCTCAAATAAGCATCGGCAAATACGTTCGGCATTGGACCTGCGAGTGGTTCGCCAGGCAGCAGTGCTTCTCGGATTGTGTTGTAATCGGTGGCATAAGCAATTGCCTTGCGAATATCTACATCATCGGTTGGTGCAACCTGGTGATTCAATTTCAGATAAAAGTTGGTTGCAGTTGGATACGAAACAATGCGGTAGCCGTCCATCTTTGCGATGGAGTCATAGGTTTCCTGGGCTTGTGCATCGCTAGACATTGAGAGTTTGCCAGAAGCGGCAAGCGCTTTAACTGTAGCTTCTTCATTGGTAACAATAAAATGCACCTCATCGATAGCCTGGTCATCCCAACCCAGATGATAATCATCAAATTTTTTGATGTTCATTGTTGCGCCCCGCTCCCAACTATCGAGGCTGTACGCACCGGCGCCTAGTGAATTGTTAGCCAGATAATCCTGCGCCCAGGGGTCGCTATCGGTTTTATTCTCATTAGCAACATCGCTGTTGATGACAAACAGTATGGGCGTATTAGTGAGGAACGGGGTGTACACTTTGTTGAGTTTAAACTGAACAGTGCTTTCGTCGATAGCCGATACCGAATTTTCATCCAGTACACCCTCAAACAGATAAGCTGGTCCTTCGTTAATCGCCATCAGTCGCGATACCGAGTACACCACATCTTTAGCCTCTACCGGTGACCCGTCCTGGAAAAAAACACCAGACTTCAATTTGAATGTATAAGTTAACGTATCATCGGACACTTCCCAGCTTTCTGCCAATAGCGGTAGTATGTTGCCATCGCCATCGAGCGTAGTTAAAGCTTCGTACAAATTCACACCGGCCATGTATTCGGTGTAGTCGTTCACTTTGGCCGGGTCAATCGTGCCAAATATTTGCACGACGTTAACGGTTGCAATGTTCTGGGCGTGTGCAACTGTTGTAAAAACAGTGAATGCCATTATTGCCAGGGATTTACCTATGCATTTCACTACATTATTTTTATTTATTAACCTCATTCTTTGCTCCTTGAAATTGGGATGAAAATTTAGTGGTTTTTCTCTCTATAAAAAGCGTTACTCTGATATGCGTTTCGTCTATTTGCCGCCGTGTTTATCCAGATAGGTTTAGTTCGTTTATTGGTTGATAATCAAGATCGTAACCAAAATAGCGCGGACCAACAAGCTCCAGTCCTTTGTCTGAACGCCATTGCGAATTGCATGGCAAACCAAAAACGATCACACGAAAACCATAGCGCATCTGCTCGGTTGTAATTGGCTGGCCGGTTTCCAGATCGAGCAGGCAGATAAGGTCTGGTGTCATCGCCAGTGGGTTTCCTGACGACGTTTTCGCCAGCAGAAATTCATTTTGAAATTCCAGAGTCAAAGAGCGGCCTGTATCTGCACCCAGGCCCTGTATTGCACAGCTACCCCTTGCAAAACCACCTTCGGTTCTGCGATCAACGTCCATCACGCGACCCTCAAATAGCCTGACACCGTCAAGGTCTTCGCAGAGACGTTGTGCCGGGTTTCGATTAGCTACCTGCTCACTCTGAATGATGATACCGATGGCATTGATCAATGACATGGAGTCGCGCAGTGTGGCTTTTTTGGCTTCAGCACCTGTCATCGGATACAAGGCAATCAATCCGGCACCACCCATCTCGACAGTAATCACCCGCGCAAATTTCTCGGTCGACAGATTGTCTACCGTATTCAGTACGATCGAATTACCTTTTTCGTCTGCCATAACCATTGGGCAGGCGCTAATATCGTGCAAGCTCATGGAAACCATCTGTAGCTCGGGAAACGCCCTGCCCATACCATCGCCATCGACTATCGGCAGTCCTGCAGTGGCCGCTACGGCAACGGGTATGGTTGAATTAAGGCCACCTGCCTCGATGCAAAAAACAGCACGTGCTTTTTTGCCCAGCACCTTTTCCAAAGCATCGAGTGCGGCATTGGCTTCATCGCCGCGCGGGAGCTTTTCAAGCATCACGGTCGGCGCACCCATCATGGCTACCGGTACGATCAGATCGTCATCGTCGAGTTCATCAACCGATAACACATCAACAGGCCCGTGCTGGCGCAGTGCTTGTTCAGCCAATAATTTTCCGATATAGGGATCACCACCGCCACCAGTGCCAAGAAACGCACCGCCCAACGCGATGTTCGTCATATCTTCCACAGCTATTTGGGAAAGACGATCAGGAACAGTTGCACCAGCACTCATACCAGTAATTCTCCATTGGATTGGCGAGCTTCTTCATGTGGACATGTTTGCACTTTAATGGCGCTCCATTAGTAGCGCTCCATCGGATTAAACGTCACATCATGATAACCAAAGGCTGCCGGTCCGACTACGGCAAGCGCTTCAGGACTTCTGAGTAGATCGTGACTGGGTAGTGCCAGTATGGCGATGCGCTGACCGTAGCGTAAAACTTCAGTTGTAATGGGTAAGCCTGTATCAACATCGAGTACCACTATCAAATCCGGTACACACACCTCCACTTGCCCGTTTCGTCGAAACACCAGAAACTCATTTTGCAAATCTATTTGACCAAGCTCACCTTGATTCTCGCCAAACCCTTCGATGCTCAATTGGCCAACGGCGAAGCCTCCCTTTAAGTGCCGCTCCAGGTCGATAATTTTACCCGTCATTAACAGCTTACCGTTTTCATGCGCTATAACCGCCTGAATCGGATTCTGATTGTTTCGTTGTGCTTCTAAAACCGTGTTGCCCAATGACAGTGCCTGGGTGATGGTATACGGAATAGCGTTTTTTTTGACAAACGCGCCCCGCATCGGCGCATCGGCAATACCGGCTGCTGCCCCCATGGCCACAACGTTTGCGCGCGCAATGGTTTCAACCCAGCGCTCATCTCTGGCTTCGCGAATAATGACAATATTGTTTTTTTCATCTGCCATAGCGGCAGGTGTACTTTTGTGCCCGTAGATTGACCAGGTAGTCATTTGCATTTCCGGAAAAGCGCGTCCCATACCATCGCCGTCAACCACCGGGATACCGGCTTGCGCCGCAGTGAGCATCGGCTCCATTGAATTAGCGCCACCGATCTCCGATGAGATCAGTGCGTCGACAGTGCAATCCAGCTCCTGTTCGATTGCCCGCAATGCTCGTAGACATTCCTCTCCCTGCTCAATTTTTTCAACGCCGACAACTGGCGCACCGATTCCTCCGAGCGAAACAACAAGCGCATCATCGTCGAGTTCATCGAGTGGAATGACGTCTATTCGACGTCCCTGACGCAGTTGCAGACGACACCGCCATTTTCCTATGTAGGGGTTGCCACCACCGCCTGTGCCGAGTATGGCAGCTCCCACTTCAATTGCATCAAGATCGTGATCTTCTATTTTCCTGACCTTATCCATACAAATCACCAACCACTTTCAGACGTATCCGTGTCGCATTACCTGGCAAGTAGGCCAGTGGCACGTCTTCCTGATCGAGCAATTCTATTGAATCCGGATTAGCTCCAGCAGCTATCGCTTTCTGGGTAGCTTCTTTGCGAGCTTCAGCCAGTGCATCATCACGAGATTTTTCCGCCAGGCTGAATATGCGATCTACTTCACCGCTAATCTGACCGATGGCGGCCCCAACGGCATTGGCCACATCAAAGTGATCGGGTCGTATAACCGGCAGATCACCTACCTTGTCAGGTATCAATATGCTGCCACCGCCTACAGCCAATACCGGTATTTTCTCAGCAGACACTCGCATTCGCTCAACCGCATTGACAATCATTTCATCGATGTTGGACTTGATGCTGTTCAGTACGGACATATCGATTTCTTTTACACCCGCTGCATCGCCAATATCTGCAATACCAAGCCCAACGGCAATATCAGTGCTGGTAAGGGTGTCGCCACCAAACACTTTTGCTTTCTCTTTAAGCCGATAACCCACCGACTGCGGACCAACGGTAATGCCGTTATCTGTATTGATGATAGTGCCGCCACCCAACGCTATGGAAAACACATCAGGCATACGAAAATTAGTACGAACACCGCCAACATCTACAGCTGTGCTTGCCGGACGAGGAAAACCTTTAACCAAAGAGCCCACGTCAGTTGACGTTCCTCCGACGTCAACTACGATTGCATCTTGCTCGCCTGTTAAAAACGATGCACCGCGCATCGAATTGGTTGGTCCGCTGGCAAACGTCAGAACCGGATAGGCTTGAACAAACGCGGCACTCATTAGAGTGCCGTCGTTTTGCGTTATATAATAAGGGCAAGTCAAGTCCATGGACTTCAGCGCTTTTGCAAAAGCACCGACTGTGTGGTGACTCAACTGATACAACGACGCATTCATTATGGCAGCGCTTTCACGCTCAAGAATACCAAGCCTGCCAATCTCGCTTGACAAGGTAAAGTTCGCTTCCGGTAACACGCTTTGCATAATGCTTTGAGCTTGTTTCTCCATTTCATCGTTAACCGGGCTGAACACCGAGCATAGCGCTATAGTGTCAATGCCCTTTTTACCAATGATTCGTGCAATGTCTTTCAACTCTGATTCATCCAACTCCGAGATGTTGCGTCCGTCAAATTCATTGCCGCCTTTTGCCATCCAGTAGTTTCCGCCTACAGCCTCACGAATATCATCCGGCCAGTCCACCATTGGCGGCAGACACTGAGCAGCGGGCAAACACAGTCGCACTGCAGCTGTTTGTGTAAGATTTCGTCGTTCAACAACAGCATTGGTAAAATGCGTTGTGCCGATCATAACAGCGGTAATTTCCGACTTTCTAATGCCAGTGTCACCAAGTACTTTCTCCAGACTTTGCACAACACCGGACATAACATCTTCAGTTGTTGGCGACTTGGCACCAATAACAATGGCATCGCCGTCCATAATGACTGCATCGGTATTTGTACCGCCAACATCAATTCCTATTCGGTACATAATTTCCTCACTGATTTACTGCTGTTGAAGTGGCAAGCACAGCGGCCTTTTCGGCTGCTGTAACTGTCGGTTTCTGTGTGGCTTCCTCATCACTTATAACGGGAATTGAACTCAGTAACGCCCGTGTATAAGCATGTTGCGGATTGCTGAATATACTCTCTGTAGCACCTTGTTCGCAAATACTGCCGCGAAACATGATTGCGACCCGATTACAAAAATTTCGCATTAAACTTAAGTCGTGGGAGATGAATATATAGGTAAGGTTAAATTCTTTACGCAAACGCAATAGAAGTTCAATGACTGTGTTTTGTATTAGTACATCCAATGCTGACGTCGGTTCGTCAAGCACCAAAATCTCTGGCTTAACCGACAGGGCTCTTGCGATGGCAACACGTTGTTTTTGTCCACCGGATAGCTCATGGGGATACATTGATGCATAAGATTCGGGTAATTCCACCATGCTCAACAGTTCTTTGACACGCGATGCAACGGCCGTTTTGCGCTCTCCAGAGAATATCATCGGAACCGACAGTTGTTGAGCAACTGTTCTCTTAGGGTTCAATGAAGAACCAGGGTTTTGGTAGACAATTTGTATTTTTCGACGAAATGCTTCGGAACCCGCGAGTGCTTGTACAGAATCTCCATTAAACGAAATAGTGCCATCACTGGGTTCGTACAAACCGAGCAGCATGCGAGCCAGCGTCGTCTTACCCGATCCGGACTCTCCGGCAATGCCAAAGATATCGCCGTGATGTATGTCAAGTGTCGTTTGATTCACAGCGATGTTGTTTACGCGTTGCATTCTGAGCAAGCCGGTTTTACGCGTAAATACTTTAGACAGATTGTCAATCTGTATTGCTGACTGCACATCATGTTCATTGGTAACGGTGCGTACCCGTTTTCCATAAAGTGGCGGTACGCTATCCATTAGCCTTCGAGTGTATTCATGGGCAGGAGTTGCAAATACCTGTTCAAGTGTGCCGTGCTCAACAATATGTCCTTGCTCCATCACGTATACCCGGTCCGCAGTTTCGCGCACCACGCCCAGGTTGTGAGTAATCAACAATAAAGACAAGCCTTCATCTGCTACCAGCGTATTGAGCAAGGTCAGAATTTCTTGTTGTGTGGTCACATCAAGTGCAGTACCAGGCTCATCAGCAATCAGCAGCTTGGGGTTGTTAAGCAGTGACAAGGCGATCAATACGCGTTGGCGCATTCCGCCCGACAGTTGCATTGGGTACGCTTTCAGAATTCTATCTGTGTCAGCCAGCTGCACTTTGCGTAATGTGGACTGCATAATGGACTGGTGTTCGCTTGCACTGCGCTTACGACCCAATCGTACATCGGCATAGCGGATAACATCACGCATCTGACGCTCAATCGTCAGCACAGGGTTAAACGATAAAAGCGGGTCTTGCAAAATGATTGAAATGCCGGTGCCCTTAAGCTTATTGCGATCTCTTTTGTTCAGGGTTAGCAGTTCCGTATCCCGATACAGAATGGAACCTGACGTTATTTTTGCAGGAGGCACAGGCAATGTGCCGATGATGGCGCGCATGGTGACTGTTTTACCTGACCCGGATTGACCAATCAGCGCAACTCTTTCACCATCACCTACTTGCAGGCTGACGTCGTGCAAAACCTGTTTGTACTGCCCATAGGTTGAAAAACCGATATTAAGATCACTGATGTCAAGAATGAGATTACTCATATCAAAGTTCGACATCCATCATGTCTCGAAGTCCATCGCCGAGCAAATTAAATCCGAGTATTGCGTACAGAATGGCAAGACCAGGCATTAAAGCTTCCCACCAATGCTCTGGAAGATATTCTGATCCTGTGCTGACCATTGTGCCCAGATCTGGTGTTGGTGGTTGAATTCCCAGACCTAAGAAAGAAAGTGCCGCCCCAAATAAAATAACGAAGCCGGCATCGAGCGTTATCTTTACAGAAATAGCTGAAATGCAATTTGGCAAGAGTTCCCTAAACATAATATGAAAGTGACTGGCTCCAGCCAGTTTGGACGCTTCCACATAATCTTCATTCATTTGTGCTCGAACGATGCGATAGATTAGGCGCGTATGCCAAGTCCACCACAGCAGAGTAATCGCTATCATGGCGTTAATCAGGTTCGGAGACAACACAGCTGTAATAGCCAACGCCATTGCAAGCGGCGGAATAGCAAGCATAATGTCGGTGAATCGCATTACGATGAATCCAGTACGCCCGCCAAAATAACCGGCAACAAGACCGAGAACAACACCCAGAGGAACCGCAACACCGAGTACGCCGACAACCATGCCGAGCGACACTCGGTAGCCATACAGTACGCGAGTAAATATATCGCGACCGACATTGTCGGTGCCGAACCAGAATTGAGCGTCAGGAGCTGAATGCCGATTCATGAAATCTACATGGGCACCAGCCGATTCGGGGTGTGGAGAAAGCCACGGTGCAAATATGGCTGCGAAAAAAACCGAAATGACAATCGTTGCACCTATGAGGGCAGCAGGGTTGCGAGAGAATCGATACCACGCCATCTGTCCACCGCTTAAGTGGCGCGCAGTATCGATCGCATTGTGCGCAGCTTCACCAGGTTTGTCAGGTATCAAAGCGCTCATGTATTTGATGCCTCACGCATCCTGTGTCTCGGATCGATAATGCCAAGCAAGACGTCAATAAACAGATTCATCACCACAAAAAAGACACCAGAGACCAATACAACACCGATCACTGCATTAAGGTCTTTGTGTAAAATTGTGCGAACACCATAACTTGCTATCCCGGGCCAGCCGAAAACGAATTCAACAATAAAGGCGTTTCCAATAAGCGATGCAAACTCGAGCCCGAGAATAGTCAGTGGCGCAACACAAGCAAGACGCAACATATAGCGAAAGGTAATAACCCGCTCAGGAATACCATAGGCACGCGAGGCTTCTATGAAATCTCGGTTAGCTACTTCGATCATTGAAGAACGAGTAATGCGCATGACCTGCCCCACGCCGGCAGCTGCCAGTGCAAGAGAAGGTAACAGTAAGTGTCGTAGTGCATCTGTCCAGACATCCCAACGCCCAGCCAGAATTGAGTCGATTAACAATAACCCGGTTGTATCCGCTTTAAAATTCAGCGCAGTATCAAGACGTCCGGTTATTGGGAAAAAGGTCAAGTGATAGCTGGCTATGAGTTGCAGAATTATTGCCAGCACAAATCCGGGTGTGACCACACCGATCAGCGAAATGATTCGAGTAACGTTATCTACCCAGGTGTCTCTGTACACCGCTGCGAGCACTCCCAGCGGTATAGAAAGCGCTATCTGTAAAATGATGGTAAACAGAACCAATTCGAAAGTAGCAGGTAGAGCGTGGCGAATATCACTCATTACATCCCGACTGGTCAAAAGCGATTTGCCGAGGTCTCCGCGCGCAAGGCCAGAAAGGTAATTCCAAAGCTGCTGAACAAAGGGCAAGTCCAGCCCCATTTCCGTGCGCATTTCCGCTACTTGATTTGCGGTCGCCAGCGGGCCCAACGCGATTCGGGCAGGGTCACCCGGTACTATGCGGGCGATAACGAAAATCAGGATTGCCAGGCCAAGGAAAACAAGCAACAGCGAGAATGCTCTTCTCGCCAAATACCAGATCAAACGTTTAACCCTCCAGCTGAAAACATGTGTGGTCTCGCCTTTACTGCTTTGACCCTATCAGCACAATGCAGTATTGTCTAATCCAATCCACAGCGATTTGCCCGAAACTGCGCTATCACCGGTATTTACAAACTAGATATAAAGAATAATCTGGCTTTGCCCGACTCGCATTGCCCCGATAACAAGCGATGCACAGTAGCGAAGGCTAAAAAGTCTGGTGGAAATTGCAGACCGGTACACTTGATTTTGAAATTGATATTGAACCGGCCGACGGAGATTATTGTCAATTTAGAACCAGTGGGAGATTAATCGGCCCACGAAAACCAAATCCACGCCATTTAACTTCGGACGGGTCAGGTAATTCCATGTTCGGGAATCGATCAAACAGCATTGGCAAAGCAATATCGGCAATCATTCGGCGAGATAAATGCGTGCCCATGCAGAAATGCGGGCCGTTACCAAAAGCTTGATGACGCTTGTTCTTTCTAAAGATATTGAATTTATGCCCATCTTCGTAAACATCTTCATCATGATTTGCCGACGCTTGAATTGTCATTACCACTTTACCTTTGGGTATATCAAACCCTCTAATTTGGGTGTTGTCGGTGACTCGCCTTGAACTAACCTGAATAGGCGCTACCCAACGCACCGATTCTTCAAACGCCTGACCAAACAATTCCGGCTTTTCGATAATTGCGTCGCGCTGGTCCAGGTTGGTCAACAACCCGAACAATGTTGTCATGATTGAGTCTCTTGGCTCATTGATGCCACCGCCAATCGCTATTTTAATATTCGACACAATGTGTTCGTACTCAATGGGGTCAGCAGCACTCGTTTGAATACCAAGCGCACTAAATTCAAAGGTTGAGTCCCGGGTTTTTATTGAATGTGCTATGCACTCATCCATTTCCCTATTCGCATCATCTGTTTTCTCAAACAATTCAGGTATCCCACCAAAATTTCCCGCACCATCGATTAACACCTGAGACCAGCGTTGAATATCAGCATCTGATGCACTCGGTATTCCTAAAACAATGGCAACACATCGGGCAGAAAATGGGCCTGCAAATTCGGTGAAAAAGTCTATTTTCCTGCCTTTCGGTAGCCGATCAATATATTCAGTAGCAACTGATTCGATCTGCTCTGACCAGACTCGCTTTACCTGCCCTGGTGACATTGACGGCATCATGGCTTGACGGAGCCGCATGTGGTCCTCACCGTCGCGTCTCATCAAAGTTTTTGCACCAAAAGCGCGCTCCATTGGTGTATTCGGATCATCAGAGCTGAACAGCTCAGGGTTCATTTTTATTTTTTGAGTATCCGCAGCTTTAGTTATTAAAATGCGGCCCACTGCAGGCACGGAGACCACAGGCGATTCGGCCCGCAAGCGCCGGTAGATTGGATAGGGGTCGAGTACAAGCTGGTCGATTGTGATGTTTTCGTCAGTGGGATACATCATAGGCGCCTGCCCTCCGGATGTCATGACGAAAATTCTAACACTACTTACACAGAATGCTTATGTAAATCTTAAAATAGACTAGCAATATTGGTTATTATCCAACAGCCAAAATAAAGCGCAAACACCCGTACAGCAGAAGTTGGGTTTATCGCCCCTTGGTGAAGGACTCATCCGGAGTACCGCTGAAACAACCGAGTACATAAGGGTATTCGTCGGTTATGTAGTAACGATAATCATCACCGAATGACATGCCATTACATTCATCGAGGTCTCCTAAGCCTGCAACGTATTCGTAATCGTCCCTGAATGTACCATCATAGTTTCCACCTGGTTCTCCTTCACCAGTAGGTCTAGCCCCGGATTTCAAACGATAGCTGGACTGTACTTTTCTGACAGTACCATTATCATCAATAAAACTACCGTATATCGGAAAGCCATCTGCGGCAAATCCTACAACCGGTGAAACTGCAAGCTCAGTTGAAGAGAACAAAGCCTTTGGCTCACCATGATAATGGTAGGTACCATCAGATTGTGCGTGTGCATTGTGAGAATCCACGTTAAAACCCGCTGCCGGGCTCATGGGATCATACCGCCAGGCTTGTGTTGAATCGGAACAACCGACCTTTCCATTACCAACACCAAAGCAACCTGCAGCCAGAATATCAACTTTAACCCCATTAAGCATAATTGCATTGTCAACTTGCAGAGAAAGTGCCGTTTTTTCTGGTGCCAATTGGGGTGAAACAGGCACACGGTACTGATCAACCTGTTCAGATACATTATTCGGAAACCCATTGCTGCCATCATTAAAATCATGATTCGGAATGGCGTTTGAATTGAACACGCATTGGCTGGCATCAACAGTGATTTCAAGATTACCGTTAAATACTGCGTTGTTCGAAATATCAGTTGCGCTGGATGTGTATGTATTTACATAATCAGAACAACGAGGTGATTGATTAACCAGGATTGCGTTCGTTATGTTAATTTCACTATCGGCTTGATCGGTGTTTTCCTGATTGCGAACAGAAGCACCAAAGGTTTCTAAAGCGGCAATCTCCGCACTGTACAGTTGATCCTGAGAAATAAGATTACTGACCTCTCGAGGGTCGCTTATCAGGTTGTACAGTTCGCGGGTGCCATCAGCATACACAATTAATTTGTATTCATCGTTTCTGACAGTCCACCCATTTGCACTGCTGTCTACAAATTCACTGTAATTAAATTCACGAGAAGCAGCGCCGGGGTCAGAGAGCAAAGCGTAAAAGCTTTGGCCATCAAGTTGCAACGGAATTGATAAACCTGCAGCCTCAACCACTGACGGAAAGAGATCTGCTGAATTCACCAAAGCGGATTCGCGCTCATTGATTCGCGTCACACCTTTCCCGGCTACCACCATCGGCACACGTATACCACCCTCATACAGTGAATTCTTGCCGTGAGACCGCTCATAGGCAGCCGTGTCTATTACAGCTCGTGGTGTGCCATTGTCGCCAATGAATACAACTAGTGTGTTTTCCAATTCATCTTCAGGTATGGAGTTTAAAAGTCGTCCAATTTCTGTGTCCATGGCTTCAATGGCTGCCAGATAATAAGCCCTCGTATTATCGTCAATGTCAGCCTGTGTGCCCGACAGCGTTTGACTATGCAAATTATCCGGTGGCAAATGAAACGGTGAATGTGGGCTAACATAGGCAAGCCACATAAACCACGATGTAGTTTGCTGTGCAATCCAATCAATGGCAAGATCAGTTACCTTAGTGGTGTGATACGTATTTGAGTCAGACTGAGTTCCATTGATATTCAGTGGCCAGTTATTGTAATCGTCCAGTGTGCCGCTGATGTTGCCTGCATAATAATCAACACCAACTTCATTTGGGTGTGTTAACTGACCCTCAGCATTACCTCCGGCCAAATGCCATTTTCCAACAACAGCTGTTGCGTAATTCACTGTACTGTTATTTCCAAGATAGCGCTGCAGTGTCAATGTGTTTGTATCCAATAATGACGGCGTGGTGGTCACGCCACTATTAACACCGTGCTGCCCACTTATTATTGACCCACGGGTTGTTGTGCAAGATGGTGT
Organism: uncultured Granulosicoccaceae bacterium; assembly: GCA_938045275.1. Taxonomy (GTDB): domain Bacteria; phylum Pseudomonadota; class Gammaproteobacteria; order Granulosicoccales; family Granulosicoccaceae; genus Granulosicoccus. Next base: position 95 of record CALIMV010000320.1, on the reverse strand, counting down.
TGCCCAGGCATTATCAAACACAATACCGCTTTGCGCCAAAGCGTTAATCACTGGGGTGTTAGGTATATCCTGAGCTATGGAATACTGAGCGGATG
>CALIMV010000319.1 GCA_938045275.1 uncultured Granulosicoccaceae bacterium | reverse complement strand
GTCAAACTCGTCAGAGTGAAGCCGCGTTTTTAATTGAGTCAGGTCTGATTCAAACGCAGTAATGCCACTTCTTTTTGTCGAGCTTAAGGTGTCAGCAGAGGTCGTGTTGAACATATCGGCCCAGTCTTCGATACTCTGCGGCCGGGCTTCCGGTTCCAGCCTTAGCCCTGCGTGTACTGAATCGAGAAACTGCTGAGAAAAACCCGGGTAATCACGGTTCGACAGATGTGCAACCAAATCAGGATTGCCACGCAACAAACAGGCTGACCGACTGAGCGATTCATCTGGCTTACTACCAACAATGCCCTCATGCATAGTGGCTGCTAATGCATAAATATCCGTCCACGGGCCCTGTTCTCCGTAACTGATGCTGTATTGCTCCAATGGCGTATACCCTTTACTGACCAACGAAGTCATTTCGGAGATTTGCTGCTGACTTGTTTGGCGCGCTGATCCGAAATCAATTAATACCGGGGTTTGATCGTCACGGATATAAATATTGCCTGGCTTAATATCTCGATGAATAAAGTCAAATTTGTGAATCTCTTTCAGGCCATCGAATATAGGAAAAAATATTTGCTCAATAAACGATTGGTCTCGACGTTTGTCATTATTTTTGTACAAGTCGGTTAAATTCTGCCCGTGCTCATATTCCATCACCATATAAGCAGTATTGTTTGCCTCAAATACTGAATTCACTCGCACGATATTCGGATGACTGAAACGCGCCAGAGTTTGCGCTTCTTTCAGGAAACTATTGAGTCCCCAGACAAAGTTATCACGATGGTCGCTGTTAATTGGTTTAACACTGAAGTCTTCACGGCGATAGGCAAATATTGTGGGAAGGTATTCTTTGATTGCAACAGAACGATCAAGGTTACGATCGTGTGCCAAGTAGGTAATACCAAATCCACCTTGGCCCAGTACACGATCAATTGTGTACCACAAAATCTCATGGCCTTGACTCAAGGTGCGGGTTGACGTCACTGCTGTTGTATCATCATCCATTAAACGCGTCTAGTCCCGAAACACCTATTAATTACAAACAACAGTATGCACTTACACATATATATCGAAAACGGCTGTATCGAAAACGGCTGTATCGAAAACGGTCGGACAAGCTCGCACCGTGTCGTTATCATGAAATTGGTTGGGGGCACTATGCTCATTCAACCGAGGAAATATCAAACTCTATAACATTTTGGGAATTGTCATCGGGGCTAAAGCCCAAACCAATGGAACCAAAATTTTCTAACGCAGCAGACTCCCTGCGTATGAATTCTGATGTACTGCCGTTTCGAACAATATAGGTACCGTTGGTACTGTGATCTTGAATAACGAAGCGACCTTTCGACATTTCGATCTTTGCATGATTACGCGACGCAGGCTCTATATCGATACTCACGTCGTTACCATAAGATCGGCCAAAGGTGACGACAGGATTATTGCTGTCAACTCTAATGCGCTTTGAACCTACAACGAGATCCAACACCAAATTGGTTTGATAACGAGTTGAGTGGTTAGGCGCTGTGGCAATTGAAGTCTCTGAGTCGTCATTGTCCCACTGTATGCGATAAACCGGTATAGGCGTGCTTATTCCTTTAAATTCAACGCGATCGAGGAATTTCGTGTTAGCGCGCCTGTTGATTGAAAGCTGGCTTATGGTATTTTCAGTGGTACAGATCTCATCAGCTTTACAAAACGCTGCTACCCTGGCTGCAAGATTGACTGCGCTGCCATAAACATCGCCGCCGTCAAGTATGACGTTTCCATGATGGAATCCGACACGCACAGATAAGTTCAGCAAGCGATGCTCTTTTTGAATATCTAAGGCTGCCTGATAGGCTGAGTCAGCACAATTGAAACTCGCCAGAACAGCATCGCCAACGGTACGCAGTATTGTGCCTTCTTGACGCTCCACCGCTTCTCGCATGCAGTACAACGAATCAGAGACTTGCTGATGTGCTCCTAAGTCGCCTTTAGTCTGATACAGCTGTGTACTCTCAGCCAGATCTGCAAATAATACGGTTAAAATTTTTGATGTCATAGCTCTTACCAGCGCTCGAGTAGACCCATATGCTCTTATACACAGTGGATTTTATAGGAGTATAACCACCTAAATACAACTCTCTGTTGATTTCTTGCTGACTAATTCCAATATTATGCAGATCTTGCCACACCAGGGCCCACTCGACTAGCCGGCTCCAGCAGCCATTGTTAATAAACTGATGAATGCTAAATACACGGCGCTGCCCCAGGTGGAATGGTGCTAGCAGCAGGAATGGCACCCGAAGGTGCCCCATTTAGAATCCAGCTTAGTATTCTGCTGTAATCGGCATCCTCTACTAATAGGTAGCCGCCTGCGTGATAGCCTTCGATCACTGTGGAGGTTCGTTCAACCGGGTCGGTTGAGCCATTAGTCGGCTTTCTCAAGAATACGCTATCCAACGGCGATTCAAAATCAACCCTTGCAAGCACGCTACGGTACAGGAACTCATTGCCATTGAAATCATCACTGGCACATACTGTGTAATGAATCGGCAATGACGTATATCCACCTGTAGGGCTATGGCAACTCGAACAGTTTTCAACCATCAGCTCGTTAATCCCGCCAGCACCAAAATAAGCTATGTCAGCATCAGGTGTTGGTGCGCCGACTTGACCTTCTGCAAACACTCGAACCGTTTGCGTAGCGGTACTGGTACCACCGTGTTTTCCATCAACCGTTAACGTGAGCGTATAGCTACCTTCGGCATCTGCACGTAATACCGCATCGCCATTACGGCCTGGAATTACAGAAGCCGACTCAGGGCTCACAGTCCAACGATGGCTATCTTCAACGGCGAAAGCACTTCCCGAACCGGTAACGGCGATATCCAGAGTATCGCCGTTGGCTGCAATACCCGTAGCCACCGACGGTGCACTGATCTGCGCTACCGGATCTGAAGGGCGAATTGCCGTACTGGATGAATCAATACGATCTGCAAGACCAAGCGCCACAGCCATGGTAGCCGGCTCCTTGTCATCCCAAAAATTAGAATAATTTAATAACCCCAGCGGCATTTTGCCTTGTTCAAAGATCAAATGATCTACCCTTTGAGCGTAATTTTTGAAGTCATCCAGTCTGCCAAAAGCACCACTAGGATTAATCTGAGTGCCACTTAATGCATGACATACCAGGCAATTAGGCCCCATCAATGTACGATACAGATTTTGATCCGACGACCAGCCAGTGGGTACAAAGTCTTTGTTGTAGGCATTACCCGGATTACCTGGGTCTCCAGCATAACGCCCCTTGAGTGTGCTGATGGCTAAATCGGCTTCCCAGTCACCATCGCCAACAAACTGAGCTTGTCGATATTCGTAAGTAGAAAGTACCGCCTCGTTAATGAGCCTAATGCCATCAGCATTGTCTTGTTCTGTAAATCCGGGCTCGCTGCTTGCAAACTGCAATGTATCAAATTCGATAGTTTGCATATGCGCCTGCAAATCACCTGGAATGCCACCTATCAACGTTGGCGCCAACTTTAGCGTACCGTCACTCGTTTTATAAACCAATGTCTCATTGCGACCACCGTGACAGACTATGCAAGCTGAGGGCATTGGCTTGAGCCCTCTGTTATCCAGGTCGACGAAATGTTGTAGTGTGCCACTGGCATCAATGGCGCGTTTTCCATCTCCTGCAAAGTTATAGAATTTTGTGAATTTACGATCAGTTGCGCCAGTGCCCGGATAAGCACTGAACTCTATTGCATTCACCCCAAAATTCCACTGCCTGTCGTTGTTTACCAGCGCCTCAAAATTTAACGGGCCATAAGGTACACCGGGTACTGCGTCTACTTGAAAGTTTTCAACGTACGCTGCCACATCATTGTTAATGGTGTTCCATCGCAAAAACATGTTTCGCCCATACCCCAGATCTTTGGTATCACGAAACTTAACGTGGGTTTGGCGACAATTGGCAGGATCACACGCAGCTTCCGTTCCATCGGCATTCAGAAATCCGTTCGCTACCCGCCACTTGAAAAACGTATCACGCGTGTTATTAGGGTCAATGGTGTTGTAATAAGCTTCCGGGAAATCCAATACATTATTGATATCGCCTGCAACAACTTCGCCTTCAGGAACAGCCGGTGATGGATTCAGGAATGCTCCGAATATATCCTGGTCGTTGGTGAGCGGAAACTGAGGTTCATTGATATCAGTTTCGTCGCTTCCGCGGCATCCCGCCAGAATGACGCTGCTGGCCATCACCGTTACAATCAGTGCTCTATACATGTGGTTCGATAGTTCAGTCCGTGTTTTGTGTCGCCGTACGACCTTGCGCAAAATCACAGGTCTACTCCTAGAGTGAATTCGACAATGCTTCGCTCGTAGCTGATATCACCATCGGCTTGTGTACTAACAAATCTATAAATCAAATTGGCTTGAACGTTACCGCTAATACCATAGCCAATACCTGCCTCAAAAATGGCAGAATTTGCGTTAATCAAATACGCAAAACGCTCCGCTGATGCACCACCAAACGCTTCATCAGGCTCGATAATTTCGGCATTGTTGACTATGTTGGTTGTAGGTGTCGCTGTTGATACTTCATCGCCGAGTACATAGCGCAAACCGGTCCGTAACACCAGTTTTGGCGTAGGCGAGAAATTGGCAGTGGTAAACAAGGTTGCCTTACTGGTATCGAAAACTCTGGTTTCCGCATCACTAACAGCCGCTTGCACACCCAGTGTTGTATCGAAAAAATTTGTCGGTTGAAAATTTACCGACGCAAGTGCATCGATCGCCGTACCATCACGACGCTGTGTTTCAGAATCTATATAGCTCAAGCCCAATCCAATCCGGAAAAAAGGCATACCTGCACTTTTCTTTTTTTCTCTGAACCAACTCGCACCTAAGCGGTAGCGTGACTCTCCCAGCGCTTCTATGTCAGCATTGTGTTCAAAACTTGCAGACCCGTTAACCGAAAACCCGCTGCCAACATCTTCAGAGTTACTGATTGTGCGAGCAAACAAATTGCCCGTTACTCGGCCAAGAACCGATGAGGTTGCTTCAATGTCTCGATCAAATTCCGCCTTGGCTGGGTTGCTGTCAGTGATAAACCTTAGATCAACGCCCGTTAACTCAGCAGCTGAACTGCTCAACGAGTAAATCGCTCCAACAAAAGCAGTGGTGGATAGAAGAAAATAATTCATTGACGCATTCTCAACGCTTTAGCGGGGAGTTGTAGCAAACTCATCAATAGCAGCACTGCAAGCACCCACAACGCTGCTCCCCCGCCACCACCACTTTTAGTCGGATTTAGTTCGACAGTCGGTGTTCCATTTTCGTCCTCCAAGACTTGACCTCTGCCAATATTAACGATCAATTCAACCTGGCCATTGTTCTGACCATCGGCATCGTTAATACCACCGTCTTGAACGTTTACTCGCACACAAGCCAATCCAGATATGAGGCCAGAACGGTAGTTGGCACTGCTGCTATCCGGGCAACCATTGCCAGTATCTGGAGCACTGGCCAGTTGATCAATACCATCTACTGAAAAGTCACGCCATAAACCAGACGTTGTTTCAAACACACGCATTGTTGGGTTTAGTGGCAGGTTAGCACTCAGTTGAAAAATGACCTGTGCCTCACTTGAATCAGTTGCTGCATTGATATTAACGGTACCCATCAGGCTACTAAAATTCGTATCTGGTGCGACTGTAACGCCAGGAAAGACCAGGCTCACTCCTTGGGCAAAATCATCAGCAGACAACACAATCGCCGCACTTGCATAGTTGTTGGACTCAGCAATCGCATTGGCAATCCGCCCTAACTGAAGCTCATTGTCAGAAGTGAAAACCGTGCTGTTTGATATAGGCAATGTGGCAAGAAGTCTATTAGCGTTACTGTCATCGTCATCAAGGCTGAATGGGAAACCATCTCCGTCAAGGTCTGCCAGTGAGTCACAGGCGTCGCCTCCGCCATCGCCATCAGAGTCAAGTTGATCGGTGTTAGCAACGTTCGGGCAGTTATCCACTGCATCGGGTATGGTATCCAGGTCGATATCCGATTCTTCCGGACCTGGCATACCTGGGTTTCCGCTCGACCCAGTCTCTTCACGGCCTGATAAATACAAAATTGCCTGCAACAACTCTTGAGCACTGTAGTCGCTGCCAAACCCCTGCATAGCGCCTAGGCCATTCTGCACAGATTCCAACATATCTTCAGGTTTTCCGCCCGCTGCCTGAATTCGACCGTCCCAAGCCGCAGTGTCACCAAACTCCGGCGCACCAACGGTACCTGTCAAATGACACGTTAAACAATCTTTTTCCACCAGCTCACGACCACTGGCAAATGGCTCACCACTGACACCAGGCTCACCATCCCCATCTGGATCGACATCGCACAAGTCACCGATTTTATCGGAGTCCATATCGACCTGATTAGGATTGGCTAACTGCGGACAGTTATCAACTGCGTCAACAATTTGGTCACCATC
>CALIMV010000318.1 GCA_938045275.1 uncultured Granulosicoccaceae bacterium | reverse complement strand
CAACCCACCAAGGCATTTGACCTTAGATGCGCGATTAAGCTGCATTTCAATCAACGTTAAGCCCACGATTTACCATAGGTTTAATAGTTTTAAGCTGCATACAGGCGCTTCAATTACGCCGCATACCCAATGAATACAATGGCTTACCGTGATCAGACCTCACTATGATATAAACGAAGAATTGTAGAATGGCTAAGTGATTCAAGAATGTACGTAAGAAACGCGTGGTATGTAGCCGGATGGGCCTCTGAATTTGGTGATGCTTTGAAACGCGTAACCGTGCTCGAAGAACACTTAGTGATGTATCGCGTCGACGCCGACACGGTCGTGGCATTGGAAGATCGATGCCCTCACCGCTTAATGCCTCTGTCCCAAGGCAAACGCATTGGTAATGATATTCAATGTGGCTATCATGGCATGACGTTTAACTGCGAAGGTACCTGCGTTCGGGTCCCTGGCCAGGACAACGTACCCTCTTCGGCTTATGTCACAAAATACCCGGTTCGACAAAAGAATAATATTGTGTTTGTCTGGATGGGCGAGTCTGATAAGGCCGATGAGGCACTCATCTTTGATATGCCTGAATTCAATGCACCAACCTATCATGTTCATCAAGGCGATGCTTTGCACCTTCAGGCAAATTACCTTAATGTCGCCGAAAATCTTGTCGACCCAGCTCACGTCAGCTTTGTCCATCCAACAACATTGGGCAATGCTGCCAGTGAAAACGTGCCAGTACATGTTGACACGCAAGGTGAGGTATTGGTGGCGTGGCGCTGGATACGAGATTCAGAACCAGTCGGATTTTTTCAAAAGTTTGGTGGCTTCAGTGGAAACGTAGATAGATGGCACTACTACTATCTACACCTGCCATCAATCGCCGTTATTGATTTTGGTAGCGCCGCTGTTGAACAGCAGCTTGCCGAAGAAGAGCGTGAACAAGGAGTGCGTATTTTTGCATTGCATTTTCTTACACCGGTAAATAAGCACTACACAATCGATAGATGGATGCATATTCGCAATGCAGCCTTGAATGATGAGCAGGCATCCGAACAAATGGACGCCATGTTTCGAATTGCATTTGACGAAGACAAAGCGATACTCGAGGCAATTGAACAGCAAGAACAACTTCCTCAAAAACGAAAACCGATACGCCTTGCCATTGACAAAGGACCAACAGTGTACAGGCGGAGGATTCGCGATCTGGCTGAATTAGAAGCCACTGAAGATCTTGGCGAACCGGTGCGACCAACCTTTGTACACCACGAATAACAGACTTCCTCGGTTGTGAGATTTAAATAACAAAAAAATTGCGCTTGTGCTGTATATATTAGAAGATAGCGCCATCGGCAACACTTCATGCCAAACAATGATTCAAACTAATGTAAATCGGCACTAAGTGAACATGGCATTGATTTTATTTGACATTGAATTCACTCAGTGAAATTAAAAAAGTAAGCAAGGATGAAACGCTTGCGGTGCAAAATTTAGCTACTGAGCTTTATCCAAATTGAACAGCACGTCTGCTCAGTTTCAATAACAGGAGAAATAAATGCAAAGTGTAAAAAGATGGCTCGTTGGTGGTATTACTGCGACCTTAATGACTGCAGCTGGCAGCACGAGCGCGGCTGACACCATAAAAATCGGTGAAATCAATCACTACAAACGAATGGCCGCTTTTGCCGAGCCATACAAAAAAGGGATTGAACTCGCACTGGAAGAAGTAAACGACGCTGGTGGTGTGCTTGGCAAACCACTTGAGTTTATCTTTCGTGATGATCAGGGCAAACCCGGTGAAGCGATTAAAATTGCCGAAGAACTAATGACACGCGAAGGCACTGTCATGCTCACCGGCACCATTTTGAGTAATATAGGTTTGGCTATCTCATCACTTGCCGCCGAGAAAGGCTATGTCTATCTCGCAGCAGAACCGTTAGCCGACTCCATTGTGTGGGAAAGTGGAAACAAGTATACGTTCCGATTACGTGCTTCAACCTATATGCAGGCAGCAATGCTTGCAGAAGCTGCTTCAAAAACTGATGCGAAAACGTATGCGACTATTGCACCAAACTACGCCTATGGTAAAGATGCGGTAGCCGCGTTTAAAAAAGCACTCACCGCATTGAAACCAGATGTTACCTTCGTTACCGAGCAATGGCCTGCACTATTTAAAATAGATGCGGGAGCAGAAGTTCAGGCAATTGAAAAAGCCAAGCCTGATGCCATTTACAACGTCACGTTTGGTGGCGACCTGGCAAAGTTTGTACGCGAAGGTACAACAAGAGGGCTATTCGAAGGTCGAAATGTATATGGACTGCTGACCGGTGAACCAGAATACCTCGACCCACTCAAAGACGAAGCGCCTGAAGGTTGGACGGTAACAGGCTACCCCTGGTACGACTTCGAAGAAGGTCCAAACAAAACGTTTGTTGACAACTATCAAGCTAAGTACAACGAACGTCCAGGTATCGGCTCTCTTGTTGGCTACATGACCGTACAATCCATTGCGGCAGGTATTACCAAAGCCAGCGCAACAGATGCTGAGTCGCTGATCGCTGGATTCAGAGGACTGGATGTTGATACACCGGTTGGCAAAATTCACTTCAGACCACAAGATCATCAGGCAACTATGGGGGCATTCGTGGGCACCACTGCAATTAAAGACGGTGCTGGAATCATAGTCGATTGGTCTTATAAAGACGGTGCAGACTACCTGCCTTCTGATGAAGAAGTCGCTAAAATGCGTCCGGCTGAATAGCTGCTGAGTCGCTAAATAATAATAATCAGCACTATCACTTGGCTTCGCAGGTGGTAGTGCTGGAGATCTGATTTTATGGGTTTGTTCATTGCTCAACTGCTAACCGGGTTGGCAAATGCTGCAGCACTGTTTCTGGTCGCATCTGGTTTATCACTGATCTTCGGTGTAACCCGTATCGTTAACTTTGCGCATGGCTCTTTTTATATGCTTGGCGCATTTATCGGCTATTCACTTATGCAGGTGTTGCCAGGCGGTATTGGTTTTTGGTCTTCTGTCCTTCTTGCCGGTCTGGCAGTCGGTATTATCGGCGTACTAGTGGAGATTCTGGTACTCCGACCAGTGTATAAAGCACCTGAGCTATTTCAATTGGTTGCCACTTTCGGTGTCATACTGGTCATCCAGGATCTTACCTTAATGATCTGGGGCGCAGAGGATGTACTTGGTCCTCGAGCACCTGGCTTAAAGGGCGTTGTTCGCATTCTGGGGGAACCGGTTCCAAAGTTCGATCTAGCGCTGATTGCCATTACACCATTTGTATTGTTCGGCCTGTGGTACCTGATTTCAAAAACCCGGGTGGGAATTTTGGTTCGGGCAGCTACTCAAGACCGAGAAATGGTGGGTGCGCTAGGTGTCAATCAATCATGGTTATTCAGTGGCGTATTTTTTCTTGGGGCGGCATTAGCTGGCTTGGGTGGAGCTATTCAACTTCCCAAAGGTGGAGCCGATCTGTTAATGGACTTCAACATACTGGCATCCATTTTTGTGGTGGTAGTAATAGGTGGTATGGGTTCTTTGCCTGGTGCCTATATTGCCGCTGTGCTTATTTCTGTGTTAAACGTGTTCGGTGTTGCGTACATTCCACAAAGCACCCTGGTGCTTATGTTTGTGGTTATGGCCGTGGTTCTCACCGTCCGACCCTACGGTTTACTTGGCCGGGAAGAAGTTGCCGGTGAACATGGCCAGGTTGGCGCGCCCGAAAAACCGATAAAACCCGCTGGAACTAGCGTGCGACTACTGGTGTTCGCATTGTTGCTGATGCTGGCTGCGTTACCGTTTATCGCTGAACCCTTCTTCACCATTTTAGCTACAGACGTCATTGTATTTTGCTTATTTGCCGCCAGCTTGCATTTCATTCTCGGGCTTGGTGGGTTAGTTTCGTTTGGCCATGCTGCCTACTTTGGAAGCGGAGCATATGTTGCGGCATTGTTGGTCAGTTCTGCTAACGCCCCGATGGAATTAGCGTTTTTACTGGCACCGATCGGCGCCGGATTGCTCGCTATAATAATCGGCTGGTTGTGCTTACGATTATCGGGTGTGTATTTTGCGATGTTGACTCTCGCAATGGCGCAACTTGTATGGTCATTGGTATTTCAATGGGATGAATTCACTGGCGGCGATGATGGCTTGGTAGATATCTGGCCATCAGAATGGTTATCCGATACTACTGTGTATTTTTATTTCACTATGATTGTGGGCATTGGCGGTATCCTTTTAATAAGGCACATTGCCCATTCACCATTCGGTTATTCTTTAAGGGCTTCGCGCGATTCTGTAAGACAAGCAGAAGCCACTGGTATCAACACCAAACGCGTACAATGGTTTGCATTCAGTATAGCCGGTGCGTTGGCCGGTTTGGCCGGCGCATTATTCGTTTTCTCAAAAGGCAGTGTGTTTCCAGTTGAACTGGAAATCGCCAAATCATTTGATGGGCTGATAGTTGTGTTTCTCGGTGGTGTAAAAACACTCTCCGGCGGTGTAGTCGGAGCGGCTGCGTTG
>CALIMV010000317.1 GCA_938045275.1 uncultured Granulosicoccaceae bacterium | reverse complement strand
CAAATCAAAGTCATTCATCACCATAACAATGGTCATGGTTGCAGCAACGACCGCAAGCATGGAAAGCTGCTGGGTAATGTTAATTAAATTGCCAGCAGTTAAAAACGTATCGGGCAGTCGAACAGCAAAAAACAATACAATAGCAACGAAACCTAACAGGGTTAACGATTGACGCAGTGTGTCTTTCATAAGTTAGCTTGTTGGGTAACAGAAGAATCAGTTTTTTCTGAATAACAATAAGAAAGTAATTCTGCGCCGCTCAGTTCAGTGGTTTCTAGCAGATGTTCCTGTCGACCGTCGTGTAGTACTAATATTCGGTCGCACATTCCCAGCACTTCGGGCAGATCAGTTGAGGTAAGCACAACAACACAACCTTGAGCGCTAAGCTCACGAACCAACATGTAAATATCGTACTTTGCGCCAACATCGACACCTCTTGTTGGCTCATCAAGTAACAACAGACGCGGATTGCCACAGATTGCTCTTGCAAATACCACTTTCTGTTGATTGCCACCTGAAAGTTGAGCAACGGGCTGTTCCGGACTATCGAACTTTAACTTGACCTTCTCAGCAAGTAGGTTGGTTTGTTCTGTCTCGCCACGTTTATCGGATTTCAGGCCGTACTGACCAAGATGTGGCAGCATAATATTTGACCGAACAGGCATATTCAACATTAATGATTCGCTGCGCCTTTCTCTTGGAATATACGCAACATTATTAGCCCAAGCTTGTGAAGTATTTTTGGGCAAATCGTTGCCATTAAAGCTTGCAGAACCCGTAAGAATGGGGTTCATGCCCATAAACAGTTGTAGTAAAGCAGTTTGGCCCGACTCAGCCAGACCAGACACACCCAGAATTTCACCTTCCCTTAATTTGAAATTCAATTGCGACAGGTTTTTTGTGCTTACGTTTGAAACGTTCACAACTGTTTTTTCGCCAATGTCGCTCATGCGTGACGGATAGGTATCAGCTACACCCCGCCCGGTCATCTCTTTGATAATTTTTTCTTTGTTAGTAGAAGCAATTTCTCCGCTGGACACTTTTTTCCCATCACGCAAGATGGTTATGTCATCGCTAATACGCACCACTTCATCGAGCCGATGCGATACATACAAAATGGCTGCACCTTTGTCTTTAAGCCGTTGCAGAACTTTAAACAGCATCTCTGACTCTGCATCGGTTAGTGCAGCAGTGGGTTCGTCGAGAACATAAAGATCAGCATCAACGCCACTTTCAGCAATTCCACCTTCTGCAAGCGCTCCGTCAGCAACTAATGCAGCAGCGATTTTAATCAGCATTTTGTCGCCTGCGGGAAGCGAACCTACCAGTGTTTGTACATTTATGTGCGAAGCACCCAGAAAGTCCAAAGCTGCCTGCGCGATTCGATGCACTGAACGCCAGTTAATTGCTACGCCAAAACGGCGAGGATAGTTTCTGCCAATTAAAATGTTTTCTGCAACCGAAATCTGGGGGACAACATTGAGCTCTTGATGGATGAACCGGAAACCTGCGTTGTACGCATCCTGAGCATTCGACAGAGGCAGTTGTTTTCCGTCTTTATTAACGCTAACACTGTCGGCAGCAATCACACCTGCAATAATTTTTATTAGCGTACTTTTTCCCGCACCGTTTTCACCCATCAGCGCGTGAATGCGGTGCTTTTCAAGAGTCAGCGTCACGCCTTGTAAAGCAGGCACGCCACCATAAGCCTTAGACATGTCGCTAAATGTCAGGCTCTGCATAAGGGGTTATCGATTATTAATGCTACGTTGAGTGCGCCCACCGCATGCGGGCGCACAATAAGTTTATTCGCCAGCGTTAGCCGATGTGATTAGTTTTGTCGGTACGTAAATTACACTCTCGCGCAGTGTCTCACCACCGAGCACACGTTCTACAACGGCTGCCGTAGTTGCACCAATGGCATCGAAATCTTGAGCCATTGAAGCTTCAAAATTGCCGCCAGCTGATATTGCATCACGCGCTTGCGGGTTAGCATCCATACCGACTATAACAATGCCCTCATCAGAACGACCTGCTTCTTCAATTGCCTGCATGGCACCCAGAGCTGGTTGATCCCACGCAGCCCAAACGGCAGCAATGCTTCCCTTTTCAGGATTGGCAGCCAGTATGGCCTCCATTTTCGCACGGCTATCGGCGATACCACCATCGGCAACATCAGGGGTGATTCTGTCGAGTACTTCGATGTCTGGAAAATTTCCAAATACCGCGTCTGCGACTACGCCACGAATTTGTACTGGTGGAAATGCATCAAACACAAACATGACCACTTTACCTGCACCGTTGATACGGTTGGCGACATACACAGACGTCTCGGCAGCCATGGCGTAACCATTCGATGTAATATTGGCCTGCAGCAAAGGGTCTGACCCTGCATCCATACCGAATACCGGAATACCGGCTTCATCGGCAACTGACAACCCGGCTGCTACCTGGGCAGGGTCGACATTAATCACAATAGCATCTACCTTTTGCGTTACAGCATCTTCAATACGGCTGATTACAGCGGCAACATCGTCAGCCGTGTCAATCACATTCACATCCCAATCTTTTTCTTTAGCACTTGCCTCAAAACCTTCTACATAGGCTTGCGTACCTGGCTGGGCTAAATAGGGTGTGATCACTGCAACTGTCTCAGCGAGCACGGCACTTGAAAAAAATGAACTTGTAAGCAGTGCTGTGGCTACTGCAGTGGTTAAAATCAGCTTCTTCATATTTCCTCCAACGGATGCTTGTTTTAGTTATCTTGAGCCAATTTTAATGCCGAGGTGCTAGCACAAGGTATAGGCCTTTATCGTGTGTTCGAAAACAATCGGTTATTCAGAATCATTATCGTCCGATTCTCTTTTACTCGCAATAGCCAGACGGCGTGTCAGCTCTGCATTTTGTGTGATGGCGTCTTTATAGATAGTGAACAATTCGTTGAATGTGGCGTGCGCGTCCATTGATGGTTCGTAAATTCGATCGTGTTTGGCCACCGCATCGTGCGCCTGTTCAAAGTTGTCATAGTCACCAGTGGCAACGCCGGCAATAATCGCAGCGCCAAGTACGCCCGGCTCGTTAGCAGCCAATGTTCGCAACTCCATACCGAAAATATCAGAGCGGATTTGATTCCAGACCGGTGAACGAAACCCGCCACCACCACAACTGATATAAGGGCTTATTGTTGCCGATGATGTTTGCAGGGTTTCGAATGCATGGCGGGCAGAGAATGCAACCCCTTCATAAACTGCTCGGGCTAAATCACCGAGACTGGTTCGACGCGACATACCAAGAAACGCAGCACGCAAATCTGCATCCCACAGCGGTGCACGCTCGCCTTCAAGTTGTGGTAGAAACAGTGGCGTTGCATCCGTTCGTGGCGTTGCAGCCACCAGATCGGACATTTGCTCAGGGCTTAGTGAGTTGATTGAGCCAAACCATTGTTTCGCATCACCGCCAGATTGCGTCGGAGCAGCGTGAATAACGATGCCATCGTTTGGTGCAAATACAATGGCACCGGGCGTAGGCACTACCGTTGTTGAAGATATTCCCAGTATTTCACTGGTACCACTGAGATAGACAGAAGAACCCTGCTTCGCACCGCCTGCACCAACCAGGCCAGCCCACGCATCCATGGTGCCTGATACGACAGGTATGCCAGCAAGAGCGGAGTCCTTATGCATTTTTCCGATTGTTTTGGTGACAGGTATCAGTGGCGCAATTTTTTTTGCAGAGCCTTCAACCAAATCGAATACGGCATCAATATAGTTAAGCTCGCGGTCAACCAGACCAATATTGGATAACGGGTCGGTGGTGACTTCTCCGGTCAGTTTTAGCAGGCAATAGTCTTTGGGTAGTAAAACCCAACGCGTCTTTTCCCAAAGCGCAGGCTTATGCCTTGATACCCAGAACATTCGAGACAAAACATTACTGGCATCGATCGGCATAGGCGCACCCCACCAGGCACACTTTTTCTCATCACTCACTGATGCATCTAATTCAGCAGATTCCATTGATGCTCTGCCGTCTTGCCACAACACTGCTGGCATTAACGGTTCGTGGTTTTTATCGATAAATACGTGTGTGTTGACCTGACTGCACAACCCTACCGCCGCAATTGAATTGCGATAACCTTCTGCTACAAACTGCTCAATCGCTTTGTTTATCAGTTCAACCCAGTGATCAGGGTTTTGCTCGACAGTTTTGTTAGCACTTCTTGTTGTAGGGTAACTACTGGAAAACGAGCTGATCATTTCACCGCTCATTTCACCGCTGGTATTGATCAGACCGGCTTTTACCGACGTTGTACCAACATCTATTCCCAGTATTAATTTTTCTGTCATTGGAGTCTCGCGTAAGCCAGCTATATTATCTTTCAGTGGTCGCTAATTTGCCATCGTTTATTCCGCCTTAGGCAGTAACGCGGTGCGCAGCAGTATTAATATCATTAGATTGCAATGCAATGATTAATTTTTTGATGAAAGGTTAAGCAACAGTTCCGCACCAAGCTGATCTGGTTGGTCATAATTTTTAAACGCCAATATGCAATAAAGTCACGTATTTACGCTATTGCCAGCGTATCGTCATTGTTGTCTTATAACCCTATACGAAAAATTAAATTCGCTTAGGAATTAGGCCGATGACTATTAAACAACCAGTGTTTCTCTCTTTTCCCATCTTTGTGTTGACTATTGCGATTTGTGTATTTTGCAATGCAGCGCATGCACAGACTTATCTGAATGATAACGACACCCCTCAGTTTGTCGATTCAATATATATCCATAACAACTCAGACTCAGGCAGCATGACCGATCTTGGTTATGCAGACTTAAGGTTGCTTGCTGATGTTCAATATGCAAGCGTTGAACTGACAAACGATGCGGAAGTACTTCCGGAAGCGCCTGTTCAGTGTTCATGCGCCGGGGCACAGGACGCGCCTAGCCAAGTTCTGGCAGCCTATTACCATTTTGAATCGAATGGTTCTTTTGACGGAGTACACAGCGGAATACTATTGCAATTTCATCAAGGTGCACTGTGCACATTTCCCGTATCTAGAACCGCTTTTCTGGGTGTGGTTACCCCACACGTGGACTTTCAGGATTGCTTGTATCAGGAGCAAATCTCGCCAACTTTGCCGAGATTTCGATACATAGATAAAATTCGACAAGAACTTATGGTTAGAGAGAATCCAACCAAAGGCTGGCCGCCAGGACCGTTGTGTCTATCTTGCCCTCCTCACATTGCACTCGCCCCAATGTTAGAAAAGTTTTCGGAACAGCATAAGCTTAATATCGAAAGTAAACTTCCGACCCTGAAAAAGCAGTTATCTGTATTGGAGCGTTCTTTAAGGTAGCGGAATAGTAAAGCAATGTGA
>CALIMV010000316.1 GCA_938045275.1 uncultured Granulosicoccaceae bacterium | reverse complement strand
CCATTGGAAAATAAAACCGGTGCCGACGAGCTCTGTCGTCAGTTTGAAACCGGTGGCGGTAGAAAAGCTGCCGCTGGTATTAACTTTCTACCAGCAGCCGATCTTGATCGATTTACCGATGCATTCAAAGCACAGTTTGGGCGATAAGCTAACTACGGCGAATTCGATTACGCGATAAAACCCTACACTTAAACTTAAGTGTAGGAACGTAGCTTATTTCATTTTTAGCTTTGAGCCATCAAAGGTGGTTACCTGAGCGTACATAAAACCATCCTTTGTTACATAGGCGTCAGCCCCTTTGTAGGGCTCAGCCAGAAAATCTGCGTTGGCTTCCCAGATAACGTTCAAGGTTCCTTCAACGGTAAACGTTTCGAGGGTTTTAAATTCCAAGCCGCGTAGCCCGCCGTCAGCAGGTGTTTTACAAAACCCTTCGAATAGTTCTCCAACGGCTTCGCGACCACGAAAAGAAGCACCATCTGCAACAACTATTAGCACTTCCGGCGGATACTGCGCCATCAGCCTGTCCCAGTCGCATTTGTTTAAAGCGTCCAGGTGCTCATCAACTACCTGCTGAGGACTGGGTTGTGGAACCAGCTTTGGAAGCTTTAGGTGATCGTCAGCCAAAGCAAAAGTGGACACGCTGAAGGCTACAAGAGTAGTGGCAAAAGACAGTTCGGATAATTTTTTTAGCAACATCGACAGCTGGCTCCTTAATGATTAGCGAGTAAGCAGTATCTTATTGAATTTGTTATTCGTTAGTACCCTTTAGTCTTTTTTTCAGAGTTCTAAAATGGCTAATATAGGTAATCAGGGATTATTGTAGACTGTTTGATATACCGCAATACGAAAAGCAACAACTATGCATTGTCACTTCGATGACAAACTGCCTCGATATTATGACCATCCATATCAATAACAAATGCACCATAGTAATGGGGATGGTATATCTCTCTGACGCCAGGTTTACCGTTGTCAGTTGCACCGGCAGCAATGGCAGCCTGATAAAACGCATCCACTTGTTCTCTGGTTTCAGCTGCAAACGCAATATGCATCGGCTGTTGCTTTATGTCGTCGGGGCCAAACCAGAACTCAGCTTTACCCTGCTTACCGAATCCTGCCCAACCTTGAACCTCGACAACTAACTCAATGCCAAGCGTTGCCAGAACGCCTTGATAAAATTTCTTGCTCCTGTCGTAATCAGCTATCGCAATACCTATGTGATCGATGATCATTTTTTGTTATTCCCTTTTAAGCTATTAAAAATAATTGCTATTAATAAAGCCACCAATTTCTTTATGTAAAAATATGCTGCTTGATATCGTCTAGTGCATTTATTGATTCCGGAAACTCCCCCCATGCCGGCCACACATGCCAAAGCCCATGGGAGACGCGTAAGTCAACCACACCACCAGATTCGATTAATTTTTGTTTAAGTCGCTTAGCATCATCCAGCAGAATCTCGCTGTCGTCAACCAGCACCAGCATGGGCGGAATACGTTGAAAGTCAGCAAACAGTGGTGAAATGTCGGGATTGCGCAGATCATGTTCGCCGGCATACAATTTCGCACAGTGCCTTGCAACATCCAACGATACTACCCGGTCGCTGCCAGCGTTAGTTTTAATTGACGCGCTTGAAAAGCTTAAGTCGATCGATGGTGATAGTAAAAACGCTCTGCTTGGAAAAATACGGTTAGAACCACTCAATTTAAGTATCGCTGAAAGCGCAAGTATGCACCCTGTGGAATCAGCGCCAATGCACCAACTCTCACAGTCAAAATATGCAGGCAACGCATTACACACGGCCAACACATCGTTTAAAGCCGCTGGATAGGGGTACTCCGGTGCGAGTCTATAATCAACGCTAACAACTCGACAGCCAAGGTGCAATGCCATGCGGCTGGTCCAGACTCGAAAAGTTTCAGCCGACCCTTCAACAAGACCGCCTCCGTGAAAATAAACAATGACGGTATTGGTATTCAGGTGATCAGGCTCACATAGTAAACAAGCCACGCCACCAACTTTTACTTTTTGAACATTAGCACCTGTGGGAGTCGGGACTAGTCGCGAAGATGCTTCCCATTGTTCTCGCTTGTGATTGAGCGGGGTGTCATCGAGGGGTTCGCGAACAAGAGTCTCACGTATTGCCTTGGCTGCTGGGCTAATCATGTGCTTAGTGGTCAATATAACAAAAAGCTTTAAAGCATCTTGAACATATTCCAAGGTTAATGCAAATCCGGGTAGATAGACGTGATTAGTAATAAATTAGTAAATGATGTGTGCAGACATAACCCTGCACAACCCCAGGCAAGCAGCACCGACCCTATTGCCATACGATTCAGCTACCGAAACGATCGATTCGATTATTGTTTGAAAGATCCTGCGAGCAAGCTGATATCTCGAGAAATATCCTTGGCGAGCGACACATTGTTTCCGTCGTAAGTTCGTATACTTTTATTGTTTGATTCAATAAGAAAAACGTCAAGCGAGTGACTTATGTCACCACTACCTTGTGTAAGAGAAACAATGTTAAATGAGTTCAATGCTCTACCTATTGTTTCACTACTACCAGTGACAAATGACCACTGTGAGGAGTCAATGCTTCTCGCTTTTGCATATTGTTCCAACCGCTCTGGCCGGTCATATTCCGGGTCGACTGTTATAGATAGAAATTTGACTTGCTGAGTCTCTTCTGGCGTTAGGTAGCTGAGCGCTGTTTGCAGTTTGGCTGTTTGTAACGGACATACAGTTGGGCATCGTGTGAAAATGAAACTAACAACGATAATATTGTTTTGAAAACGCCTTAGCGACAGTGTGCTTCCTTGCGAGTCGAAGAAATCAAGGTCCCAGGGAACAGTGATATCAAAAGATGAAACTTCTGTTGGCGTGGTTGAGGTTACAGAGTTCTGCGATGCTATTATTTTTAGTTTATGTATAACGAAGTGATTATTAATTTTACGGAATTCGACCTCGACTGTATCGCGGTACCCCACCCCATCTAACAAAGATCGCGACTTTATCGCGAATGGCATGGTCATGGCAGGCATCAAACCCTCAATTTTCTCATGCCTCAACATGATGCTATTCGGTGTCAAGTGAGGATTTTCAACGGTACCTTTGGTTACCCATATCTCATTCGTTGCCGTTTCTCCAGCACTTGCAAGCTTGCATACAAACGACAATGCGATGGTGATCAGAACTAGTCTTCGCATTGCTAGTAAACAGGATTCAGTGTCCATTGAGCACTCCAATAGCCATCGGGAACTGGACCGTGCTGTACAAATCCGTCTACTTTTTCAACATTGATTCGATGCGTTGGTATCCAACGATTGACCAGTCGGCTATAGCTTCCTGCAGATTGTTCGTTCCAATGAGCACTCCAATAGCCCATTGGTACGTCACCGGCCGCCACGACGCCATTATTAGGTTCTATGTGTAACACGCTACCATCATCACGATTTTTCAATCGAAACCAAGTACTCTGTCCTGGTAAATATTCCTTGTACCAGTGCGATGACAACTGGTCCTCATTTTTCTCCGCATGTTGTACTAATCCCAATTTTTGTTCTGTATGTAGTTCTCGATTGAGCCACCGGTCCGTGATTTGAAAGTAATTTTCAGTGCCAGGTTGAGTACCGGATTTCGAAATAGACACTATGGTTGCTTGCGAAGGTACGCCATCAGTATCGACAGTAAAAAGCATGTAAAAGCCAGGTGGAGCGACATTCGCATTGGCAGGTGTATTAACACTCAATTGATTGGATCCACTTTCAACAAACGATAGAGGAATAAACCGCTGCTCCATGTTGTTTGAATGCGTCACAGAGCCAACACGAACCAGATTGACTTGCGAAACTCGGCTCGAAAGTTCAGGTATAACAGTTATTGTCTGATTCCAAGTGAATTTTTTTTCAGTGGTCGTAACTTCGCTTAAAGCGCGTTTATTGTTGTTCTCATCGAAGTAATAGGGAGGGTAATAAATTTCAGCATTCACATTTCCCGGCGTGGAACGCCCTTGGCTGTCAACTGGGCCAGGTGCTCCACCACCTGCAACCAGAACACTTGCATCCGGCAATAGCAATGCTGTGGAGTGGTACAAGCGATCCTCTTGACCAGTAGCACCAACAGACCATTGGTTAGTTGTCGGATTGTAGATCTCTACCGACGTGGCTACCCCAATGAGAGCATTTGCTGCAGCACTGCCTCCTGTTACAAGCACTTCACCGTTTGGCAATACGGTGGAATTTGCCCAGACTCGCGGGTACGTAAGCCCGGGTCGCTCAATAGTTCGAGGTGTTGACCCATTAATGTCATATTCAGTTACCTGAGCTGATGCATTTACCGTTGTGCTGGTTGCCGTGTTCGCACCTCCACCAATATGCAGGATACGACCAGGACGGAACATGACAGATGTGGATGTGAAAAATTTGTTGGTTCCAGTAATTGCTCCAAGTGTACGAACTGAACCTGCGCCAGCAGGGTCTAACTCGTAAAAGCTACTACCTGCTAATCCAAATATTTTTCCGTTAGGGGCTACCCAATTTCTGGGATACCACCAGTCATAATTATTTGCCGCACCCGGTAGCGGATTCCACGTTTTGTTCTGTGGGTTGTAAATCTCCGGCGTATTCACCGCTTGACCAAGCGTATCAATACCACCTTGTATTAATATTTCACCCGTGGGTAATGTGGTAACTGTTGGGTACCAGCGCGCGAAATTCATGCCTGATTGAGAAGTTATCGAGTTTCCATTTGATGAAAGAATATTGACATCAGTAACGCCTGTGTTGACTCTTCCTGAGTTTAAACCTCTTGAATCTCCGCCAGTCAGCAACATTTGACCGGTATCTGGTATCAATACCTGTGCCGAACAAAATAAATCTGTTGATGTGGTGTTGGGCAAGGTAGCGTGCGACGTTGTGCCAAGACCTAGTTTCGGGTTCCATACATCGTAAATAAACTGGCCGCTTTGTTGACCGTCGGCGTTTGTGCCATAAGTGAGCACTTTGCCATCTGCAGTGAGTGCGGCATGGATAGCGGTTAGCGGCCAGTTGGCAACATTTGACCATTCGCCTATTTCGTTGGCTTGACCGCCGGTATTTCCAAACCCAACTGATTTGGAAGACCACTGTGAGCTCCAATATCCTTCAGGTACCTGGCCGTGCTGCACAAATCCGTCTTGATTTTCTACGTGAACAGCATCGTTTGGAAGCCATCGATTCATTAGCCTGAAGTGACCTCCAACCGGCACAGTACGCCAATGAGAACTCCAGAAACCGGTGGGTACCGAACCAACAGAGACCGTGCCGTTTCTATTTTCTATATGAAGGTATTGTCCAGTCTTGCGATTCTTTAAGCGAAACCAAGGATCTATCCCGATTGGTTCTGCTGACCAATGGGTTGAGATATCTGCAGTACTTAATGTTTCGTGCTGAACAAGCTCAAAACCGTCTTTCGTATTCAATTGACCGTTCGTCCATCGATCTGACAACTGGAAATATTCACCGGGCTCGCCCAATAGAGATATATCTGATAAAGCATAACCAGGGAAAAGAAGTAAAATGCCCATTGCAACTGCGATGATGGGATCTCTTGAGAATTTGCGAACTAAAGCAATAGTATTCATTGGACGAAGTCGTAGATCATTAAGTTGTTCGTAAAGTTAGAAGTACCGGCACTAATACACCTGAAAATGGGTATTTACAGTGAATAAAGATTGAAATCAGAATAGTTCGTCTTAACTATGCTGATTCTTTCGTGATTAGCTGTGTCTTTCGCCAATCTTAGCTGTGTCTTTCGTCACTCTTCGCTGTGTCTTTCGTCAGCCTATGCGGTCAGGTATTGTTCTCGTTAAAGTTGACACTAAAAAGAACCAATATGGCAGCAATAATGGCGATGTACCTTCTGTACCGAATGACAAATTCCACCTGGGTTGGGAGTCTTATATTCGGTGTTGCCATTGATTTTGATAAAAATATACCACAAATGCTGCATAATATTTCGTGTTTAGTGCCTCTTTAGACTTCATCAGAATGTATACAAGGCGCTGCACGTTATTTTTACTGGGATTTGGCAACCAGACCCCAATAAATGCAGTCGACATTGTCAGGCAACCGCCTGAGCAGCTCGGGATGCGTGTTTGCGCATGGACGACTTACCACCAGTTGCGACCAATCGATCAAGATAGCCAGAAAGATGCTCAGTTACCGCTTTCGAGTCATCCTCAGCTCCGTAAATAAAACTGGATTTGCGCCGCCGCATATAACTTAGCCCCATAGCGTAAAGCCCTCCGAAGTCGTAACCGGCGGGAGTCGAAACGACACCTTGATCGTGAATCAACTTTCCCTTCCGATCAAGAACCGGTAAATGTAACCACGAATAATCCGGCTTGTATCCAGTTGCCCAGATGACCGTACGGATGTCATCACGCTTCAGATCGAGTTGCAGGCACAGACGCTCTGGTACTATGGTTGGCGCTAGTCGCTCACCTGCCACGCCATTATTCAATTTTGTTGAAGTCGCTGCGAAATCATCGAATGCACTCAACAATCGATTGAGTTTCAAATCGGCCAAAGCGCAACAGTTTCTTAGCGAACCAGAAAACTGTATTTTGTGATCACGAATGTTGGCTAAACGACCAACTAAAGAGACGCCTTCGCCGCTTAGTGCGTTCAGATCAAGTGTTGTTCGCTCCGGTGAACCAATTAACTGCGGAGACGGTACTCTACGTGCCCTGTTCACATCTTCTTCATCAGTGATTTTTCGGTCCAGCACACCAGCAGCATCCATCCACCATTGAATATCGCGGCCACGATACATTCTCGGCATGCGAACGTGTTCACCGACGGCTAAG
>CALIMV010000315.1 GCA_938045275.1 uncultured Granulosicoccaceae bacterium | reverse complement strand
CTATGTTCGCGCGTCCCGATGGCTCATTAGTCACTAGCGGATTAATATTGATCAAAAATCCTGATTGAACCCCAGACGGCGGGGTTAGTCGTGTGAAAGTAGAACGGCTTATTTTTCTGTGTTCTCTAAAGATAGTTTACTCGCTATTGAATGATTTCCAGGTAATCACCATTAATCTTCAGTGTTATTGTCACAACTTCTTTGTCACGATTGCGCCAGAACCAACCGTGATCCCCTTTGAAAGGCGCAATAAAACTGCCTTCACCTTCGGTTGCTCCACGCCCTTTTTCGTAAGTCTTAGATTGTCCATCGCCATGGGCGTGTAAATCAAAGTTGATCCGTCCGCCCGTCGACTTCCAAATATACTCAGCTTGATCTCCTTCGTTCATCACCAGTTTAGTTTCCGTATGTTCACCCGGCTCAAGTGTAAAAGTTATCGTATCTTTCCAGACCTCTTCCGCGTATGCAGCGCTGACGAAAATGCCTAAAACCCTATTCATTAGATTTAAGTACTGACTGTCTCCATGCTGATCCTGCTCCGCCTCATCATGTAATTCTTGTTTGATTTCTCCCATTTCGGTTAGCCCCAACATCCGACCAGCGGAGGTTGGATCAATACCGTATTCCGCGGGTAACACAACGGCAATGAGAATCAACACCCCTCCGATGAGGGCAATTAAAGTGGAACGCCGCAACTGAGCCAGGCTAGGCAGTTCATCCAAACTGGGTTTTTCAATGTTGAACATGGGTAATCTCTTAATCAGTGTCTAGTGAGTGTGTGAGTGGAGGTAGCCAAATATGTGTTGCGCCATGAGTGCGAGGCCAAGGAGTATCATTACAACATTGGCGCCAACGGCATACTTAGAAAAATTGTCACTTCTGCGCAGGTAGCCCATAACGATCAAAATGACACAGAGTGCCAAAATTTGACCTATCTCGACACCGACATTGAACGCCAACAGGTTGGGCAAGAGGCCATCTTCTGAAATCTGGTACTCGAGAATCTTGGTTGCCAGACCTGTACCATGGATAAGACCGAATATGAAAGTCGCAGCTTTCGTGTCGGGTTGATATCCAAACCATTTTGTAAACACGCCGAGGTTGTCTAGCGCTTTGTAAACCACCGAGAACCCAATAATGGCATCAACGATATAGGCGTTGACACCCCAACCGTACCAGACGCCAACCAGCATTGTGATTGAGTGTCCGATAGCAAACAGACTGACATAAATCGCCACATCGCGGAACTTATACAAGAAAAAAATGACACCGAACAGGAACAATATATGATCGTATCCGGTGACCATGTGTTTAGCACCGAGATACATGAACGGAATGATGTGAGCGCCCCAAATCTCTTGGATATAGCCAGCATCACCTGGTGTCACGTTGTGCGCGTGTGCAGCAGCACTAACGATTAGAACTAGTATGGCGAGAAGCATGGAACTGCAGAGCGTGCTCGGCCGGAGAAACGATTTTTTCATCTGTAAGATTTGCAGCCGGTAATTACCTGAAATACCCCCTTGGGGGGTGCATTGACTATATGGTAAATGAATCCAAACATTCAAGCCATCCGAAAATTATTAATCGGTTAAAAAGGGCGGATGAGCATCTACGATGGGTAATCTGCGTGGATTACATCAAACCTATAGTCCAGTGGGTGTAAAAAGGATGGATTGCACTGCAATCATTATCGATAAACCTGTCCATGATTTTCAAGAAAACACATTAGCATCAATTAAAGCCGCATTTGAGCTTGGGGCAGACATGGTTGAAATCGATATACACCCGACTACAGATGGTGAATTTATCGTGTTTCATGATTGGACGCTGGATTGTCGTACCAATGGAAAAGGCGTTGTTCAGCAGCAAAACACCGCGTACCTAAAGTCTCTGGATAATAGTTTTACAAGCGCCTGGGCTTGACAAGTATTGCATCGACCGATTGAATTCAATGTGTCACCTATTCACTTTACAGAATGCTAAATGTCCGCTTTTAATCGTCGTACCATTAAGTATGATTTATAGTGGGAGACTGATTGTGTAAGCTGTTAGCAGAAACACTCCAGCCATTTTGCCAACTCGTCAGAGGGAATCAAAATTACTGTAACTCGCAGACAATTTTTAAGTGGCAGTGCCATCGGGCTGGGCGCCGTGTTTGGTGGCCTGCAGTCATGCAATTTTATTAATAGCAGAAAAAGGCCGTATTCCGAATGGAATTGGAATCCATCAGCTGGCGGCTATGGCAAGTTGCAGAAGGCCGGCGCTGAGTTGGCATTACCACCCGACTTTCAGTATCGAACAATCAGTGTTGATGGCCAATTAATGCAAGACGGCGAACCAACACCGCCACTGCCTGATGGCATGGCAACATTTTCTCTGCCGAACGGCAACATCAGGCTTATTCGTAATCATGAGATCAATGCACAGCAAGCTGGCATAAAACCCGGTGGGTCTGATGTGACTTACGATCCACTCGCAAATGGAGGTGTTTCGTCTCTGGAGATAAACCCTAAAACGCGCGAAATTATCAGTGATTTCGTGGCGCTACGAGGTACAGAGCGTAATTGCAGTGGCGGAGTAACGCCGTGGGGAACGTGGCTAAGCTGCGAAGAAACCTTATCTTATACAAAAGACGGTTTAAGCAAACCGCATGGGTATGTTTTTGAAGTTCCGATTCTGGCTAACGAGCAGGCTTCAGCAATGCCTATTAAAGCGTTGGGACGCTTTGTACACGAATCTGTGGCTATTGATGAAGAAACAGGCATCGTTTATCAAACCGAAGATACCGATATAGCGGGGTTTTATCGTTTCCTACCAAACCAATACAGCAAAGACACGAAGAGAATTGATTTTTCGGCTGGAGGGCAACTACAGGCGTTACGTATTCCAGATAAACGAGCCTTCGATCTCAAGGGTATCGATGAGATCGGTACAACTTTCGACATTGATTGGGTCGACATACCCGAAACCGATCCTGAATTCGATTTCTCCAGGAACGAGCTAGACGAAAACACCATCCCACCGGTATTCCAGCAAGCTCTTGATCAGGGTGCGGCGTTGTTTTCACGCTGTGAAGGCTGTGCAGTGGAAAATGCTGCAGTTCTGTTTTCTTGTACCCGTGCAGGCAGAGGGCACGGACAGATTTGGCGTGTGACACCAAAGGATGACTCAACAGGCGTGCTTGAATTAGTGTACGTGTCACCGAATAAACATGTGCTGAGTGGCCCGGATAATTTATGCCTTTCTCCGCAGGGTTCGTTGATTATTTGTGAAGACAGTGAACCCGACCCAAAACGCGTAGTGGCGCTAAGCGCAAATGGTTCGGTTATCCCAATCGCAGAAAATATCATAGACGATGAAGAATTTGCCGGCGCGACGTTTAGCCCCGATGGGAATACTTTGTTTGTCAATATCCAGGGAGATATTGAAGATGGTGTTCCAGGGCGAACATTGGCTATTTGGGGACCCTGGCAGAAAGGCCTGATTTAGCGAAACACCAACTGACAGTACTTCATCTTTCGAGATCACGGTATTCGGTTTGAAGATGCACAACAGAAATTTAGCCATTACCCAAATTAAAAATCGTCGTTGAAGAATATGGATTTCCAGACATAGGAGCAAGCTCGATTCAAAACGAATTACCAAAATACTGTTTTTTCTCGATGGGGTGTACTTAGTTTTTACACATGGTTTTATCAAGAAAGCTCAGAACACACCGAGGGCAGATATCGACCTGGCATTTAAACGAACAGGGGAGTATCGGTCAAGGCAACTAAAAATCCACACCTTGGCAGTTCGTTCGATAACTTCATGAACGAATAAGGTTTATTGGACTCATCAACAGAAGTTGCAGCTAATCAGCCCTGAATAATACATATGAGATTAGCCGTAAGATTTGATACCATTTGTCTGTGGTGTCGTCATGTGGTGTTTTTGTGCTAAGGATGATTCTTCTATTTTTTGTCTTTTTGGCTACTGTGGTGACAACAGTGGCGTGTAGCACGGTGTATACAACCCCGCTTCAAATTCAGGGGCTGCACTCGGCGACACCAAAAAAACGTTTTGAAGCGCTTGATCGCTGGTTGCAATCACTTTATGACTCAAAACGATTCAGTGGCGCTGTTCTGATCGGTGATAGCGAGCGCATACTTTTTTCAAAGTCGTATGGCTTTGAAGATCCCGAGTCCACCAACGCATTAAACGAAAGTTCGGCATTTAATCTCGCTTCTGTTTCCAAACAGTTCACGGCAATGGCGATTTTGTTGCTCGAGCAAGAAGGGAAGCTATCGGTCTCAGATCTTCTTCGTGATCACATTCCGGAGATGGATATCTATCCCGAAATTACAATTGAACAATTACTGCATCACACATCCGGTATCGCTGACTACATGAGTCTTGCGATTAAGCACAAGGCAGATAAAGAACTGTTCAAGACCTCTGATCTCATCGCGCTTTTTACCAAACATCAGCCACAACTTGACTTCAGACCTGGTAGCAAATTCAGTTACAGCAACACGGGCTATGTATTACTCGCGGAAATCGTCGCACGTGCTTCCGGAAAAACATTCGAAGCATACATGTTGGAAAACGTTTTCAAGCCGGCTGGCATGGCAGATAGTCAAGTGTTCAATCGCCTTTCAGCCAGCGAACCTGGCAATCGGGTCTTTGGTTTTAAACGCAACTGGCTGAATAGAGCTAAAACAAAGCCGAACGACCTAAACAATTTTGATGGCGTTGCAGGTGACGGCGGTGTTTACGCCAGTGCACGCGACCTCCATCGATGGCACCAAGTACTACAGACTGGGAAACTACTTCCTCAAACAGTGTACCGTCGAGCCACAACTTCCGGCACACTTGCAGCGGGTTCAGAAACTGGATACGGCTATGGCTGGTTTTTGCGAAGCGAAACAGTCGTTGACCATGCCGGTGGCTGGGTTGGATTCTCCGCATATATATATCGTGACCTTGCTAAGGACAGGCTAATCGTCATTCTCGACAATTCCACAAATGCCCTGCGAGTAGTCCCAAAGGGGTTTCGATTTACTTCAATAGGACTCAATCTGATTGAGTTTGTGGAAAATCTCCCGCAAGTGAGCGATTAGCTGTGATTTCGGCACTTACATGAGACACCGCGACCAGCAGCTTTGTGCTGCACTTTGCCGACTAATTCGGTATCTACGAAATTCTGCAACTCAGTGGTTCAGTGATTCTTTCTGTTCAGAAATCATGTTGAGTGGATCTGGCTAGTGGACTCTATTCATCTACCTTCGCACACTCAGCTTCACATGATCCGGACCTCAACATAGTCGGACATTTTCGTACACTAAGCACGAATTATCGTAAATTTTCTTCAGTGTATAGCGATATTTCGAGCATTCTTTCCAGTAACTGATCAGGGCGCATACCTGGAAAATTCTTCAATACCAGCTCTTTTGCATAGAGACGGCATATGTAGCGTAGTTTTAAGGCATTGGTCTTTGAGGCGTAAACAAAGTCACGGTGACCGCTGTTAACGATAATCAGGTTTCGTTCATTGTCGTATCGAGATCGCCAAAGCTCGCCTGCGGAACGTTGAAACGAATACGCGGGCAGACCTTGTTTATTGTCGCCATCGGTGCGAGCACCTTCCATCAGAGTTTCGGTCACAGTAACCAGTGCTTCAGCCTCACACACCAGATCACCTTCAGTTGCTGTCAGCCCAAGCCGAATAAGGCCGGGTTCACTCGGCGCTGTTAATGAAACCACCTCGCCATCCGTGTTTGTCAACCTAGCGGTACCCTCAACAACCCGCCATTGATAGAGAACTTCGCGATCAATCTGTCGTTTTTTGTTGTCGCGAGCCACAGCCCGAAAGGTCCGTGTTTGACCTACTTTAATTACACTGGAAGCCGGTGTGATGCGAACCGTGGCCAGTGGGCCTGTAAATTCGAAGAACTGTTTTTGTGGCTCCTCTGTGTCCTGCTGGTCGGTTTGGCTCACAACCGGTGAATCGCCGGCTGTGTCGGTCTCGCTATTGGCACCGCCATTTTCGTCGCTGGACCGATCGTGTAACTCGGATTCGGCCCCACCACCGGGCTTGGTTTTGTTGGCGTGTTGGTGCTGCAGATCGAACCAGTCATATTCTTCAGCTGGCAGAGTGATTAGAGCCTCACGAAACGCTTTGGTGATAGTGCGCAAGATTTGTTTACTTGCTCGTTCTTCCTCTGCGCGTCGCTGCGCTTCGATCTTATCGCTCAAAATGGTTTCTGCCGGTTTTAAAGTCGCGATCAGGTCGGCTAGATACTCATCCTGAATGACGCCCATTCGTGTTCCCGGCGTTAGATTGATCGATGGCGCATCGACAATGCCTTGCAGATAGGGGCTGTTCCAGGGCGCGTGATTCAGTGCGTCTAAATCGGTGATTGAACTGAGCACACGGGTACCCGATCGATAAAGGCCCACACCGTTGTCGGGTCCCGGTTTGGCAAGGTAGAGCTCCAGATAAGCATTATTTATTTCCGGTAAATCAGTCAGCAATCGACCGTCAAATTTGCGCGGTTCGACCACAAATTGCTTTCTTGCCTGACGATCGGTGACCGTGATTTTGGCGTTTGATTGTCGAATGCGATCACGCAGCTCGGACGCCAGATACCACTGAATCTTCTCCCCTGAAAAATGCCGCAACCCAGAAAGCAGAGGCTTAATGGTCAATTCCGTACCGTTCTCAGCAAACAGGGTACGGCGTTGGGATACTGTGTAATTAGGATCCCCCTTTGCCATGCGCATTTCGTAACTTCTTCCGTCATCCGACGGCGAGCGCATCAACAGGGTTTCGCCAACGGTCCAGAAGCTCAGCAGCCCGATGCCAAATTCGCCTTGCAAGCCACTGCCGGACCCATTGACTTTTAGCTGTCGTTTAATCGAGTCGCAGATGTGGGTGGCCACATACTTGAAGTTGGGTAATCCATCATCGTCTCGAGGAATGCCGCGTCCATTGTCGCGGATCCGCAGGTACGCCTCTTTTTTCTCCCGTCCTCGGATGATTTCAACTTCTGAGGCACCGGCGTCGATGCTGTTTTCCACAAACTCAGCGACCGCTTTCAGCGGATTACTTTGAGACAAGGCGATGATGGTGATCGCATTCCAGTCGTCCCCAATGCGTAACTTGCCTTTCTTGGGCTTGATCGTTGTCATAGATTCGATTCAACGTGGATCGTGTAATACCAACCGTACACTACCTCTGGCGTGCAGTCGATCAAGACGTTGATGTGCTAGATATAGTGATTCCGAAACATCTAGATCAATATGTCGCTGAACGTTTACAGTCGCTCCCAAATCGGTGGTGTACCAATCTGTTCCATCAGAAAATCAATAAACACACGCACTTTTGCTGTAAGCACATTGGATTTTGGGTAGGCGAGCCAAATGGCAGAGCCATCCTTCACTTTGTAGTCTGGTAGCACTCGCACCAGCGACCCATCGGTTAGTTCTGTATGAATACTCCATATTGAATTCATGCAAATGCCGACATTGTTTTTTGCTGCAAGGCGTGTGCTCGTTCCGTCGTCACAAATAACGCGTGGCTTGATATCCGGTGGTGGAAAGGTGCACGAGTCCGCCCCGGTTTCGGATGTCAACAATCTGGGAGTAGCATTGTTGAAAACGATCAGTTGATGAGAGTTGAGATCGCGAGGTTCGTGCGGTGTGCCATGGGCCTTTAGATACGCCGGTGAGGCGCAGAGTATGCGAGTGTCGTCCGCTATTTTTCTTCCGTTCAGGGAGCTGTCTTTGGCAGCATAGTTTCGCAGCGCAAGGTCAAACCCGCCATCGATAATATCGAACTTGGTATCAGACAGTTTTAGTTCGAGATTGATGCCGGGGTATCGCTCAAGGAACAGCGGCAGTATGGGCGTGATGTAGAGTTGCACGAAGGTGCTA
>CALIMV010000314.1 GCA_938045275.1 uncultured Granulosicoccaceae bacterium | reverse complement strand
TGGGAAACGCAACCGGCCGATCGTCGTTGTTACGGGTGCCAGCAAAGGCATAGGTGCAGCAGTCGCTCGAGCATTTGCAACTGCTGGTTACGATGTGTGCGTAAATTACCGATCAGATGAGCTTGGCGCTAAAGAGACAGTCCGACATTGTGAAGCAGCTGGTGTACGCGCAATTGCGGTTCAAGCAGATGTTTCTGATTCAGATGCCGTTAAATCGCTTTTCACATTGTGCGACGAGCAACTTGGCCGGGTGTCTTGTTTGGTTAACAATGCGGGAATTATCGGTGGCGCAAGCACACTTGCCGACTTGAAGGAGGAAACCCTTCAATCAACGTTCGCGACAAACTTATACGGCACAGTTTATTGTTTGCAAGAAGCGGCTTCGCGCATGCGTACAGACCAAGCTGGCCCAGGTGGCGCCATCATTAACATTTCATCAGTGGCTGCAGTTCTCGGTAGTCCTGGAGAGTATGTTCATTATGCTGCCTCAAAGGCTGCAGTAGAGTCTCTAACCGTAGGCGCGGCAAAGGAGCTTGGCCCCTTTGGTATTCGAGTTACAGCCATTCGGGTTGGCACAACGTCGACAGATATCCACACTAGAGAAGGTAACCCGGAACGACCTGCGATGGTCGCAGCTTCCACACCACTCGGTCGTATCGCATGCCCGGACGACATTGCCGATACAGCGATTTGGCTCGCCTCAGAAAAAGCACAGTTTGTGTCCGGAACAATGGTTACTGTGGCTGGCGGACTGGCGCCATAAAGCCAACGAACTACTTTCACAGGCACATCCAAACCGGTTCGTTAATTTGGACACAGGATCATGTCTGACATTACCAAGAATGGTTACCCAAATGAATGAAGTAATGCTCCCATCATCTTAGTATTAACAACGCTTTTTTCTTAAGTATTAAGCGTTACATAAACACATCAATTTAGTAACAGACTTGTATATCCCCTTATAAGATCACTTAGGCCGTTTTTATTTATAGCCATAAGCTAAACAGGTGATGACAGAATAACCTATAACAAAGACAGTAGAGATGTGAACCGCTTGCTACTGTTGATCATGTAAAACCTTCTTTGTCCTGCCGGTGAAAATTACCTGGGCTAGTCGTTATCCGATCGCTTGAGCTCTGCATTCTGGCTGGTTAGCATGAGCCATCACTATGCAGCATTGTCCAACTTGGCAGGAAGCACGATTTAGACGATTACAGGAACTCGAGTTACATCCAGAGTCACTATTCATCTTGAACTGAATCGATTTGAAATCTGCACTGATATTGGTAAAGGAAATCGAAAATCAATTTTTATTTAATAATGGAGAACAAGGTATGAAAATAAGTGCACTGGTATTGTTAGTTGCGCTGTCATTTCTTTCGGCGTGTTCTAACGATAGCGACGTTGCAGAAAATTCAAATGCAACCAACAGTACTGAAACTGACACCGGCAATGACACCGGAAACGACACCGGAAACGACACTGGCAACGACACCGGAAACGACACTGGCAACGACACCGGAAACGACACTAGCAACGATACCGGTAATGACACCGGAAACGATACCGGAAACGACACTAGCAACGATACCGGTAATGGCACCGGAAACGACACTGGCAATGACACTGGCAATGACACTGGCAATGACACTGGCAACGATACCGGCAATGACACCGGTAATGACACTGGTAATGACACTGGCAATGACACCGGTAATGACACTGGCAACGATACCGGCAATGACACTGGCAATGACAGTGACAATGACACCGGTAATGACCCAACAAACACAGCTGATGCTGACATAATGCAGCGACTCGCAAATGGTTCTGACGATTCAACTGCTACCGGTTACTGGCGATGTGGATTTCAGCGCCCTAACGCTGCGACGCTACCCATTAACTTTCAATTTTTTAACGACGGTGGTGGCGCGATGACCGCTGGCCCTACCAACGATGTACTGTTTAGCACTAGAGATAGCAGTACGGCCTGGATGGTAGTAGACGGTACCTTAACAGTGCAAGCCGGAGGAGACTTTGGGCCAATCAACATGAGTATGATCGACTTCTCAAACGACGATAACTTTATGTCTGTGTTGAATGTTCCTGGAAGAGCCAGCGGAACAATAGACTGCGGGCGATCGGATGATGTGACCATACCTGACGAATTCGCCATGGATGATTCGATGTTAAATGAGTTTCTTCTGACACGGTCTGGCCCACCAGTAGAGCTTCAGACACACTGGGAATGTGCCATCGTTGGAAACGGTGGTAACTTCACACGAAAGTTGAGTTTCAGCAACAATGGATTTGGCTCAGTAGACGGTGTCACCATGCAATGGATTATCACTCAGGATGAATACATTCAATACATACCGACAGAAG
Source organism: uncultured Granulosicoccaceae bacterium (assembly GCA_938045275.1). Taxonomy (GTDB): domain Bacteria; phylum Pseudomonadota; class Gammaproteobacteria; order Granulosicoccales; family Granulosicoccaceae; genus Granulosicoccus. The sequence continues at coordinate 2,048 of CALIMV010000314.1, read as the reverse complement.
CACCCTTCGATACCTTCACGATTGAGTTCATTGTTATCGGACCCTCTCCCGAGGGAGGCCCCGGCTCGTATTTCTCGGCTAGCCACTACCGTGTAAATGATGATGAAGTGTCAGGCACGGTTGAATGCTTTAAGCGAAATACCAACTCCCCAACCGACCCAGAACCATTGCCCGACCCGGAAACAGAAGCTGACAAGTTAGCAGCTAATTTGCTCGACCCGAGTGGTCTTAACACAGTCTGGAATTGCGACATTACAGGCAACAACAATCAAAATCACGTGCTCGATTTCAATGCCGATGGCAACGGAACCGAGGACGGCATTGCAATGACCTGGATGATTACACCTGACAACTATATTCGATATGTACGTTCAGACAATGAGTTTGTCATTACTATTGAAAGGGTTGACTTCACAGCCGCTGCAGACCCATTGGATGATCAGATTTATGCAGATCATTATCGTATCAATGATGGGCCTGAAAGCGTTCAAGGCTTCGTCGAGTGTCAGCGAGTCTTGGAGGGTACCTAAACAAGGAGCGTGCACAAGTAAAAAAGCAATAATACCCGGTGACGGTGTAGTTGCACCGTCACCAGGATTTGGATTGAAATTGCATCCAACCATGAAGATCAATAATATAAGTCGGCCGGTACTCAGATGATGTCTGCTTTCTACCTGGCCGACGGTTAAATATAATTTCGAAGCGTTCCAGCGCACCGCAAAGCTGATCACCCGCTATCAATAAAAAACGATACGTACACCGCATTTTCGTAATAGCGAGCAACGATAACTCTCTCATATTGAACTTTTACGCTTAATCGTCAACAGATTCCTGTCGCTTACCGACGAATACTCTCTCTATCTTTCATTACCAATGAAATACCTGCTACTGGTAGCACTATTGACGATGACCTTTCCCAATTGGGTAAAAGCAAATACCGAGTTTGGTATTGACTTCAATATACCCAGTGCGCTGGCTGGAATAGCCGATGGCCAACATTATATTTCCGGAACCCTAACGGCCGCAAAAAAGTCTTCTCGCTACGAATTGGCTATGCCCTTCTTTTTTAATGAGCACACCCATAATCCAGACATTTGTTGCATTCTTGATATACGTCGAATCGATTTACAGCTAAGGTCATTCAAGAATAATTTGCGCCAGGGTGGGTACTTTGGCGTCACCGTTCGACGATCAAGCGTATCTGGTTATGACTACTTCGAGACAGAAAGACCGGTTGCATACAGCCGGTATGGCCTGGGTGTAGTTCTAGGGTATAAAAAGGAGTATTTTGATCGAATATTCTGGGGCACTAATCTGAATTTTGGCCGGTTTTTATCTGACGGTGACACGCTTGCGAGTGGTGATAATACCGCTATTATTATAGGACCTACTGACAATGGTGCAGAAGTCTTCCTTAATATTGAGTTTTTAAAACTTGGCGTCCGTTTTTAAATTCATGATCAGGATTCAACAAACTCAGAGTTTAATAAACAACAGATCAACTCTCAGACCGCAAAAGAGTACTGCAATACTTTCTACTTACCAGGGCTTTCCTATTAAATTGTGATATCGGCCTCAATGGTGGCGGTCGAGCTTGAAACGGAGCCTTTCGAGAGACTATAATTCAAAGCAGAGCAGGTAGCGATGGCGTCGCTACACAGCGGCACCAGCTGCGAAAAGCTCTTTTCGATCCTGAACGCCCGGATAGCTCCCGGGTCTTTACCTTATCTCATTGACCCGGATTATTCTGGAGATTCACAATGAGTGCACTTCCTTCTAATCGCCCACAATATTTTCAGTTTCACAACGGCGAAAAATCCGCCTTACCCTTTTCAGAAAACGAATATCAAAATCGGCTAAGCGGATTGCAAGCCTTTATGCAATCAAAGCAGATAGACGTCGCTGTGCTGACCTCTATGCACAACGTGGCTTACTACACTGGTTTTCTCTACTGTGCTTTCGGTAGGCCCTACGCAGCAGTTGTAACTGCTGCCGGAGTAACAACAGTGTCGGCTAACATTGATGCAGGCCAGCCGTGGCGCCGCAGC
>CALIMV010000313.1 GCA_938045275.1 uncultured Granulosicoccaceae bacterium | reverse complement strand
GTGTTTCCACACTAACTGTACTGGCAGTGGAGCGTTGCCCGTTAGCATTAATCGAGACAACCGCATAGTTATAGGTTTGTCCGCTGGCTAGATCATTATCGAAAAAGCTGATGCCATCAGTTGTTGCTAACTGAACACCATCGCGACTGACTTCATAGCGCAACGCAAACTCAGATGAGCGCGCCCAAAATAGTTCTGCTGCAGTTTTGGAGTACACGCTGGCACGCAAATCAGCTGGCGCTTCGGGCAAATCGGTTATTCCTGGTGTTGTTAAACTAATAGTTGCAGTTCCAGATCGCTGCCCGGTATTGTCTATTGCAGTAACGCCGTATTGGTAAGTGATACCAGGGCTCAGGGTTCTATCAACATAACTCAGCGCATCGAATTCGCCGAGTACAATGTTATCCCTCGTGATCTCGTACCCACGCAAGGCGCCACGGTCGTCAGTCGAACGTGCCCAGCGTATCTCGCCAACCATCTGGCTATACGCATCAGCTACAAGGCCGGTTGGTGTTGTTGGAGGTAAGTCTGTTAACTGCGATTGAGCAGTACCAGTAGTAAGTAGTAGCAAAGCGACTGTTGGCAATATCCTCATGATACTCTGAACTTTTTGTATATTATTTTGAGGTTATCACAAATAGGGTTTGTCTCATTCTATTGAATAGTTAGCTAGGTATCTCAACTGTTAACCCAGTATCGTTTAAGAACATCAATAATAATGTAACCATGGTCATTTTATTCCGCAATCTCTAAACTTATTTCAAATAAATAGTCGTACTTAAACAACGTCTCAACACGTCACATCCTGCAAGCTTGTCGCTGGCACAAGGCTACTCGGCTGTTCATATATTGAGATTATTGGCGCAATAGCCTGGTACTCAAATAACAACAATTCAATATAGCGACTCCCGTAGCCTCAATCGCATCAAAATTTAGGGTATCTCCCGGTAGGCGAAGACTGGCGATTGACGTAGACTAGGATTTACCATGTATTCAAGGAAGAAATACTTATGGCAATCAATCCCGTGTCCAATGCTGCTTTTCGAAGTTCTGCTAACTACATTCGTCGATCAAACGATGCCGAAGAGTCAAAGAATCCGTTCGACAACCCAATAAAAAGTAATTCTGCCAATCGAAAATCCGGCCTTCCAGATCAGGGAGCTGGTCACGGAGCAGGTGGTTTTAGCGATAGTCTGCCTAAATTTGATCGCCTCGAAGATGTACTGACACGGCTCAATGCTACAAAATCTGATGCCAAAGGCACAGACGAACAATTACAACAAACTATGGATGGCTTTCAGAGCCAGTTTACCAATAGCGCCCAAAACGCAGAGGCTTTTCATTCCTTGATGCAGACAGCCTTTGGTGACAAATATAATAAACAAGAGGCTGAGAACATCAGGCAGCAAACACTTGCAGGCGATTTTTGGTGGATGCCGACTGTAGAAGTAGTCGATGACTCTACCTTGACCGACACCTCTGGGGCACAAAGTTCTGGCGTTGGGATGGGCGCATACGACAGTGCATCAGACACTATCTACCTTACTGAAGAATTGCTCGCAGGCGACCCTCAACAGGCCATTGACATACTCACTGAAGAAGTCGGCCACGCAATCGATGCGCGAGTGAACACTTCTGACACTGCTGGCGATGAAGGCGAGTTGTTTGCCAGATTAGTGAGCGGAGAAACATTAAGCGCTGCTCAAATTCAAGCTGCTCGATCTGAGAACGATCACGGCACAATTGAAATTGATGGCGAGACCGTTGAAGTTGAGTACAGTTTGTTTTCCAGTATTGGCAATTTCATTAGCGATGTGGGTGGTGCCATAGTCGATACCGTCACAGACGTAGGCGGTGCCGTAGTTGACACCGTCACAGGTGTGGGCGGTGCCGTAGTTGATGCTGTCACAGGTGTAGGCGGTGCCGTAGTCAATGTCGTCACAGATGTGGGTGGTGCAATTAGCAATGGTATTAAAGACATTGGCGGATTGGTTAGCGACGGTATTGGCAGCTTCGGTAACGTATTAACCGATGGCGTTAACTGGGCCGCAGACAAGCTAACAGACGGACTGGATTTTTTGAACGATAAAATCGTTAGCCCGGTTCTGAATGCAGTTCCTGTGGTCGGACCGTTTATCAACGACCATTTGGTTCAACCCGTCTTCGGTGTGTTAGAAACAGGTGTGAGTATAGGAGCGCATTTCATTAACGCGCCAATCGAGTTTACAACTCATGCATTGTCTGGCGCGGTTGATATTACAACTAACTTGTTGGCAGGCGATTTTAATGGTGCATTTGACAGTGCTGTCGAAACAGTTCAGACACTATTCCAAGATGCGGTCAATTCTGTGTTGACTACTGGCGCGTTAGCCCTGAACGGAATAACCACCTTTATCGATGATGCATTCAATCTGTCTGCAACGCGTGGTCTAACGGCTGATGAGCAGGCGTATCTTGAAACCATTTTTGGCGATAGTCTTGACTACGACGAAATAGAAATTCAGGTAGGTGGTGGCATTGAAGAAACGCTTTTTGGATTTAATACACCTAATGCAATGGAGAATACTATTTTCATCCCTGAAAGTTTTTACGAAAATGATGTGCTCACAGAAGAAGGTATGGATTTGCTTGCTCACGAAGCAGCCCATGTATGGCAATTTCAAACTGATGGCGCGGGCTATATTGGTGATGCAATCGGCTCTTATTTGCAATCGAGTATTGACCAGGGAAACACGAAAGGCGCGTATGATTTCACTACCGCCATTATTGAGATGAAACCCTGGAATGCCATGACACCAGATGAGCAGGCTGAGATTGCGATGGTTATTGGTGAGGCATTGGAAGCCGGGGATGGTACGTTGACTAGAGAAAATCTTCAAAACGCTATAAATAACCACAACGACAACTCTGATCTGGGTACCATAGTTTTAGATGATGATCAGTTCGACTATCTGGATAATATTCACGATACATTGCTTGCTGGTTAGTCAGTTTGATATCGTACTGTTCGGTTTCCTATTTTTCACTGTGTTGTTTTGTATACAACAACTTCGATGACTTCAATCACCTTGAGAATCATAGGAGTACACAGCGACGCTAACTTTATTTGTTGTCGTACAAGCAAAAGGTCTAAACAAGCCATGATTCGACATTCCACGTTTATCTTCATCGCTCTTGCCATGAGTGGATGTATGGGTACTGAAGCTACAAGGCCATGCCCCGGGTTTGGCTCACCCTTAGCCGACCAATGGAACACCGGGCGTGATGTTGGCGACACAATCACTTATGCTAGCGACACCGGCGCGACCGTGTCGCTTGAACTGCGTTCACGCAACGACAGCGAACCATACGTAGGTGTCAGCCATCGCGTACACGCCGATGAAATCAATTGTAGATCAAGTTCAGATCGTCTATATAATTTCGAAAACAGTGATGTGGTCTTGCGAATAGAGCAAAGCCACGTTGAGCGTGACAACTCAGGACGTGAGGATGCACTTTTGTTTTACGTTAAAATTCATCCCGAATCACCGGCAGTCAATTCTATACCGGCTTACACTTTCAGCTTTAATCTTGATGTGCAATCCAGACAACAAAAATACACAGACTCGTTTAACCCAGATCACAGAATTGATGTCAGTCCGTTAGACAGCCGCTCTATCGAAAATGTGCAGATTGGCAATAACCTGTACCCCTATGCCGTTGAACAAAAGTATCTAAACTTGGAGCAATTTACCAATGTAACTGATATCAATTCTTTAGCCACGATCACTCGTGTAATAGTTGCAGAAGGTGCTGGTTTGGTACAGTTCGAATTGTTGAGCGGCGAAGTTTATAGTCGGATTTAAATCGCGCGAAAAGGTTCAATCCAATGCTTTGTCTGTCCTTCCATGACATTCATGCTCCCAGAAAATTCTATTTCTTTAGCATTTTGTTTTTGAATAGAAAGATCGCTCGTGCCGTCATACCAAACCGCGTCGCCCCTCTGGTTTTTAAGGAGTGCGGCACATATCCTCTCAAACGTAGCGTCAATTGACGATTCATATAGGTCAATAGTACTTCCATCCCTCGCAAGCACAATGTTGTTGAAAAATTTGTCTATAGCATCTTTTTTCATTTACGTTCCCGTGTGGGCATACTCAGTTACCGCGATTAGAGATGATGGTGTCAATTGAATTTATAAGGTCTTGCTCAGCGGCTTGCCGTTCACCATGAGGCTTATCATGCCCAAGTTCCTCATTTTTCCTAATCCGCTCTTCGACACTCCCTTCGAGTTCCTCCTGAAAAATTACCAATTTTTCTGTAGCAAAGTCTCTTAATTGTTCGGAGGTCGGAAGCAACCCATGGACTTTGCCAGAGCTATTGCCTTTTCGTTAATGGTCGGAGTGAACAGCGAGTTTCCCCCGACATAAGCAATGTGGACTTTGCTGTCCTTTGCGTCGGATTCAAATCAATCGGCAATCAGGCTTTCTGGATGTTTTCTGTTTTCCTGAAGCAACATTTCTCGCAATAGTGGGCCCGAACGCGGGTAGTCATGGCTTTGCTTAGATCGAGCATGCCCGTTGCTTGCAATGACAATACCCGGACTTTGTGCATCACACCAACTCAACGAAGTGTCCATCGTCTCGACATTACCGAGCGCATTATCCAAATAAGCACGTAATTCCGGTGTCATCTTAACGACAAGTTCAGCGGCCAGTCGAGCTCGCTCTCTAACCAGTGGGTCTGCTAAACGATTTCGCTGGCCCCAACCGACGGTTAATTCGTCACATGCATAGTTTTCGACATCAGCAGGCTTTTGTACAAACCCAATGTTCGTGAATCCATCATAATGAAAACCCATCAAAACAGTCGTCACCAATTCAGCCAGATCTTCATACTGTGTGACATAACCGTATAAATGAGCCGCCCCATCAGTTGACATGTTCGTTCCACCATCCGTGGCCGTTGTTGCGATTTGCTGCGCAGTTGCATCGCGTCCACGCCATCTGACCTGGGCAATGTTATACAAGTCTTCACTGATAAGCGGTTCTAAGGTGCGCAATCTTTTAGATGGTCGATCGTCTCTTGTTGCGATAATGGCATCACTGGCTGACAGACTTTGATCAATACTCGATAATTTATTTAAAGGCATAAAATCAGCTGCATGTGTCAACTCATAGAATAACAGGCTAATGGTTGAAATTTTGGTGTCTTCAACTGTTCGAACCGAGTCATCAAGCAGACTGAAAAACGGTATTAGTCGTTCGCCTGATGCATTGCGCAGGGTGCTTAAGAACCAGAATTGTAATTCATCACCGAAACTTGCGCGAAAATCTGGTGTTGTGTCAATGGTTAGTTTCTCTTCAACAGTAGTCCAGAGAAAGGCAGGGTCGAGATGGATAGACCCTATGTCCCAATCGTAGTAAGACGGCCTTACTTTACTGCTAATCTGAACCATCGTTGTTGACGAAAACATGTGTAGAAGTGTGTCAGGAGCCGTGCGCAGGACTTCTTCGAAACGCTCAGCCATCCAATTGTGCGAGACGATGGTGCGGTCCATAATTTGATCAACCGTAGGCGTTACGTTGCCATCTCCTAAAAACGGTAAATCAGAAAGAGCACATGAGTCGACAGCGGCATCGACCAACACACAGTCTTTGAGCACTGAAGCATACGGGCTGTATTGCCTTGCGGCGTAATTGTTTTCGGCATCTATTAATTCCACGCCGTTATAACCGTAGTCCGAGTCATTGCTACCGCTCACACTACTGGCAGGGCGTAGTATGCCGCCACCGTTGTTACCGGCATCGTTGTCACCACTACCGCCACCACTGCCGCAACCAGCTACTAAGCTGAGCATAGCCAGCGTACTTATGACTGAAAAAACTTTGAGCTGTTTTAGACTTGAGAGGATCATTCTTTTCATCCTTGTGAGGAGAATCTTTTGCTGGGAATAACTACGCTCTGATTCAGACGTT
>CALIMV010000312.1 GCA_938045275.1 uncultured Granulosicoccaceae bacterium | reverse complement strand
AAGGTCGACTGGGTCAAAGAGGCCCGGTGGGTCGAAGACGGTAAGTTTTTCACATCGTCCGGGGTGTCTGCAGGCATGGATATGGCGCTTGCCGTAATGGCTGATCTGTATGGTATGGAGATGGCAGACAGAATTGCGCTGTGCTGTGAATACGAATGGCATAAAGACGCTGGCCGTGACCCGTTTGCAAAGTCAGCAGGTTTGATTTGAAATTAACAAGCGAGTCTTTCCTACTGCCTGCTGTGGAACATTGTCGGTTATCAAGTTAATCGTGAAATTTTCCTAGCTTCGCAATAAGGCAGTATTGGTGCACCATTTATACAGTGTTTGTATTGTGGTGTTGCTGTGGCTCCACTGTGCCACAATACAAAGCCGCATAAACTGTCGTCGTTTGTTGTCGTTTGTCTCGGCCTGTTGCGTTATGTGTGAAAAGGAGCGCTGGATTTGAACCTGAATTTACTTGCATACGCAGGAATGTTAAGTGCAGCTGCATCCATAGCTCATATTTGCATCGTATTAGGTGGGCCGTCTTGGTACCGTTTTTTCGGGGCCGGTGAGCGTATGGCCAAATTGGCAGAACAAAAATCAATTACTCCAACGATAGTCACGCTGGGTATCGCTGCAGTGTTGGGAATCTGGGCTTTGTATGCTTGGTCGGGTGCTGGCGTTATACCGAAGTTGCCACTGATTAAACCGGCACTTGTTGTCATTACATCTGTGTATTTGTTGCGCGGCGTAGTTGGTTTGGTAGCGCCACACGTATCTAAACATCCAGCGATTGTATCCAACAGTAAGCGTTTTTGGTTTTGGAGTTCTTTGGTGTGCCTGGGCATTGGCGTAACTCATCTGCTCGGTACAGTTAAGGTGTGGGGCACTTTATAGCCATCGCTTACACAGCAAAACCAAGGTATAGCGCAGTGTTAGCGGTGCGAAAATCGGTGACCTGCTGTTGCTCAACTGAACAGCAATTTGCAACCCGTTTGCACTTCGGGTAATTGGCGCGTTACGCCATAAGAGAGGGTAACTTGAAAGAAATAGAGACAGTTGGCTCACGCATCGCGTATGAAAATAAATGGATGAAAGTACGTGAAGATAAAATTCGTCGTACCAGTGGGGCGGAGGGCATCTATGGCGTAGTAGACAAGCCCGATTTTGTGGCAATAATTCCAATTGAGAAAGACACCATTCACTTGGTAGAACAATACAGGTACCCGGTTGGAGGCAGGTATTGGGAGTTGCCGCAAGGGTCGTGGGAAGAAAATGATACTGCGGAAGCATCGGAAGTAGCGGTAGGCGAACTGCAAGAAGAAACGGGATTGGTAGCAGGTAAAATCGACTATATCGGACACATATATCAAGCCTATGGTTATTCCAACCAAGGCTTTCACTTATTCGTTGCCACGGAATTGAAAAGATCAGAGCAACGTCTTGATCAAGAGGAAGAAGGCTTGGTTACGTCGAGTTTTACACTAAGAGAATTCGAATCCATGATTACGTCTGGGGTAATAAAAGACGCAACCACGATCAGTGCATATGGGTATGCCAAGCTCAAAGGTGTGGTCTGAGAAAAAATTTCGTACTCAAGAGAGGTAGGCATTCAAGCAGGCTTCTTTTTTCCGCGAATACTGGTAAAAGGTGATGTTCATGGAAATTCGTGAAGCGAAGGCAGAAGATTCCGAAGCCATTTTCAATTTAGCGAACCAGCTCCATGAAAGTATGAGTGTAACCAGGGCTGGTTTTCAAATGATGTTTACAGATATTGTGCGGCGGCAAGATAGCATTTGTCTGGTTGGTTCTGATGGCTCGAAAATAGTAGGTTACGTTTCCGGTTGTATTCGTCCAGTACTCATCCAAGGCGGGTATGCAGCCCATGTTGATGAAATCGTAGTACTACCTGAAATCAGAGGCAAAGGCGTTGGTACTGCTTTGATGTCGCAAATGGAGCGATGGGCGAGTGAACAAAAATGTCAGCTAGTAGGGCTTGCCACAGGCGGGGCCAATCAGTTTTACGAACAGCTGGGCTATAAAACACGAGCTGCTTACTACAAAAAATACCTGTAGTTTATGTGATCCGGTTGTTAGCATCGGAGGCAAAACGGGCATTTTCTGTATTGATAATTTTGATTAGTCCGGGTTGCATGTCTAACAGAAGCGCGCAGACGAGTGGTTATGATCGGCGCGCGACCATGACTACCTGTGAACACGCGCCTTGTGACGGCGTCGCTAACGCCGGATGTTAGGCGTCATTCATTTATTATTGCAATTCGCAATAGCAAACTCATTGAGGCGTTCACTATGAGCACTGACGGTATCTCATCAAAGCGGCTGCTTGCACGAGTCGCCGAACTCTACTCAGCCCAAAGTCTCGATCATAACAAACTAGAATACCAACGACTTACCACGTTATACGATGAAGTGACTAGACGAATCACCAGAGATCTTGGCGTAAAGGAGATTCGCGAATGGACAGCCTACGGATGTGGGTACGCCTCGTTTTTTGATTCGTGGTTCTACTGCGACAATGAAAAATTTAAGTATCATTACGATGGCATACGCGGTACCTCGTTTCGAGGCGTATTTGTCATTTTTAGTTTGCTTGAACCCATGTTCGCTGTTGGTGAGGGTAGAAAAGAATGGCAAGACTCCGGCGGAAGTAGTTACATGCCAGACGTTACAATGGTTGATGCGTTTGAATCAGAGGATGTACGCAAATTAAGTCAGAAGATCTGCCAAATCATTCGTAGTCAGGGGATACCTCAGGCCAGCAGGCGTACGTTGGAAATTCCGATTGATGCCAAAATAGAGATCGAAACAAACTTGTCAAACGGGAGTTTAAAATTGTTTGATGCCTTTTATCATTGGGAAGATTAAGCAGCAAAGGTGCTTCATAGTTGCTTTGCTGATTGTCGTGTTGCCGCCTAACGAAGTGTTGGAGCAAACGAGAATACCCGAGTTAACTAACGCTTTAGCAAGGTGTATCTTTGTTGATGCTGGAAGGCACTGACATTTCAACCAGTTTCGGTGGTTCTCTTGTTACTAATGGTACAGCGGTGGCACCCGTTTCAATCGTTGGCCTGTATGTGCCACCGGCTAATTGCAGTGTTGATATAGATGCTGGCACAACGTTCATAAACAATGCTCTAGGTGATATGAACTAGCCTGAGTTGGATAATCCCCATTATCACTGAGCTGCTTTATTCATGCTCAGTGGTAAATGGGGAAATCAGTATTAACCGTATACCCCTCCACAAAATGCAGTAATTTGACAAACATCATTTTTGCTAGTACTTTTCTTGGTAGGCAAACACAGCCTGCCGCTCGCAACCTCCAAGGTTCGGTCAATGTGTAATTTATCCTAATTTTCAGCTTTGTGGCTAGCGGGTCACTGGCAACGCGAGCACCAGTCGTTCACCCGTGCCAAGATAAGGTTGAAGATTATGAACTCTCCAAGCGAAGTAAAAGCCCGTGCAAGCAAGTTGCGTGAAGTACTGGATGACATGGGCCATCAACTAAAACACACTGAATCCCTGGAAGTCATTTCAAAAATCGAAGGTTATGCCGACTGGAATACGTACACAGCGGCTCTTACGAAAAAACAAAAAGGTGACGAGCAGCATTCGGGAACGAAGAATACTGAGATCGCGCCGACTGAACCTGATCACTCTGAAAAACCGGAGGAAAGTGAAATTCTTTATTGTAGTTTTTGCGAAAGGTCTCAGCATGAGGTACTTAAACTTATAGCGGGGCCAGAGGTTACTATTTGCGATATATGCACTGATTTATGTGTTGATATAGTAGCTGAAGAAAAACGCACAAGGGAACGGGAACGGTAGGCTCAAAAATATGCCAATACTCGAATCATTAGTTCAGAAAGCACAAGACAAAGATTATTTAGGTTGAAGCGGACGTTTTGCGAAACAGAAAATCCACTATTAAATTATCAGCATGAGGATTCTTCTTGTTCGTCACGGTCCACCGACATTTGACAATAAAAGGCTCATTGAGCCTGATGGACTTAAGAGCGCTCTCACTGAATATGCTGAGTCCGTAGTCGATGAGCTACCGGGTCAAGAAATTCCAGTATTGAAAGCAGCAACTAACAGCCAAATTGTTGTAAGTAGTGAACTGGCAAGGGCTCGATCATCAGCCATGTTGCTGGGATTTGAGGATGTTACTACCTCACCTCTGTTGAATGAATCTGTATTGCCACATCCAAATCATTTGCCATGGCGATTGTCTTGGCGGCTTATTTTGCCCCTTTGCCGAATCGCGTGGTTGCTAGGATATCGAAAAAATGCACCAGGCATCATTAAAGACAAAGAACAGGCGAGGGAAGCTTCTGAATGGCTTATTGATCTGGCGCGGAGTCATGATGATGTCGTGGTGTTCGGACACGGAATCATGCATCGTTTAGTTGCAAGAAATTTAAAGGTTAATGGATGGAAAACAGAAACGAATTCTGGCAGTGGGTATTGGGCGTACCGTGTCATGACTCATGAGTAAAAGGTACACTTGCAATGAATCAACAGTATTCATCCCAGCTTCTTATAAAAAGACCACTTCCATGAGCTCGGCTTTGTCAGAATGTGCAAATGTCTCAACATCGGAGAGCATTAAGTGACAAATAGTCAACGCTCGGATTTTTTACGGTGCTTGTTGGCGATGCTGATTTGGTTCTGTTTGAGTGCGTGCGCTGGGGTATTGGCCGCGTTCCTTGGCCCCGGTGCAGCGGCGATTATTGCAGGTTTATTTCTGGGTGTGTGTGGTATGGCTCTGCACTTGCTGCTGTGGGCCATTGGACGCACGCCACATTGGTCATATGCTGGGTTGCTTTTTGGCTCTGTTACCACATTATTTTTATTAGTTATTAATGGCAGTGGTTCGCCACAGTTGATTGTGATGTTTATATTATTCGCATCGTTTACTTTACTGAGTTACGCTATCTTTCCTATCGCCAATCGTGTGCTTGGGAGTTCACCGAAACGTACCTCCAATAATAAATAGTGGTGCCGCTAATACCCTGGTAGGGAGCGTACCAGTTACGCTGAACGTACAACCCTAGTACCTGAAAACACAAGCTGAGCGCAACTGCCCGTCTTCATTGAAGTGTGGTTTCACCGCAAAGT
>CALIMV010000311.1 GCA_938045275.1 uncultured Granulosicoccaceae bacterium | reverse complement strand
CACAAATGGTTTTTAAGTCAGTCGCTATTCGATTATTATCGGTGCAGTACTCACCTGTTAAGATAACTTCGTGAGGCACACCGCAGGCATCAAATTCTATGCGCTCAAATGTACCCATCTCCACCGGATGATCAATAAGCTCATCGTAGTTTGTTGCACTGTACTCGCCAAAACCAGCCTCATTAACTTTCACTGCGTTCATGCTGGTAGCGAGCTGCCATTGTTTGAACTTGTCACCATCAGGTGCTTGCAACTCCACAGACACTGCCAGATTTTCCTGGCCCGCTACAGATAAAAACACACTCGTGCCGTTGAAAAAGCCATGCTCATTATCGAGATGAGCCGTACGCACCGACAAGTCCCACGCATACACCCGATAAACCAGTGTGATGTTCTGTAGCCCAGCTGGCGCAAGCCAGCTCGATTTGTCTTTTTTTGTCAGCTCAACGGACTTACCATCGGCATGCGCTTCAAAGGTCAGGATATTTTTAGAAAAGTCGCGAATCATATAGCTACCGGGAATCCAGTTCGGTAGTTGAAACAGGGCTCCGGCAGGGTCAAGATCGGTGGCGCTAAGCACCACCTCGAATTCGTGCGCTTCCGGATAACTCGGCTTTAAAACGTAACTGACACTCACAATGAAATACCTGACGTAAAGTTAATCCGGCTGACCTGGAAAAGAATATAATTAGCTTTACACAGTCAAACCGGAATTAAAGGCTTATGTTAGAGACGCTGGAAGCAAGAACATCCATGCCAGCTATGCAGCTCGTTGAACCAGCGCCAACTCAAGCACAGCTTGAGCGCATACTGCACGTTGGGCTTACAGCGCCCGACCATGCTAGCATGCGCCCGTGGCGGTTTATCACCATCAGGGGCGATGCCCGCAACAAACTGGGCGAAGTGTTTGCCGCTGCTGCGATAAAAGACAACCCAGACATGCCAGATGAAAAAATTGCGCGAGTAAGGCAAAAGCCACTGCGTTCACCGTTGATTGTGGTGATTGTAGCAACCATAACCGCCGATCATCCAAAAACCCCCGAGATTGAACAAATACTCTCCGCCGGTGCTGCAACAACCCTCATTCAACTTGCCGCCACAGCAAGTGGATTCGGATCTATCTGGCTGAGCGGTCCGAATGCGTATTTTCCGGATGTCAAAGCGGCATTGGGCGTCGCACCAACCGATCACATTGTCGGCTTTGTCTACATGGGGACTCCGGCAAAAGCGGCCGTACCCAAACCCCGCCCGGTGCTTCAAGATCACTTAAGTGAATGGCTGGCTCCGCTCTGATATACCCGGTTACGTGATCAATCTCTCATAAAGCAGGTTTACTTGTTAAACCATTCACACCCAGGCCGCTGATTTGGCAAACATTTCGCGATTCACACCCCATGAAATGTCTGACACATCAATGGCAAAAAGTTCGTGCTTCAAACATCACCCTGATCATTGGTGCATTGCTGTGCAGCGCCAACCACATAGCGCTTGCATCGACTCAAGTCTATAGTCATAAGAATGCCAACGGCACCGTGGTATTTTCCGATGCTCCACTGGTCAACGGGCAAATGGTACGTACCAGCTACCAGGCGCAGTATGGTCGCCCGGTTGCACGTTCATCTTGTCTGGGTCTGGGCAGTGAGGCCATGAATAAACGTGCCCAATTGTTGGGTAAAACCATTGAAGCCGCAGCAACAGCCCACAAGATCGATGCGAAGTTGCTCAAAGCCGTCGCTCAGGTTGAGTCCTGCTTTGACCGCAAAGCAGTATCCAAAGTCGGCGCACAGGGAGTCATGCAACTCATGCCGGCCACTGCCAGAGAACTTGGCGTTACAGACAGCTTTAACGCTCGTCAGAATATCAATGGCGGCGCACAATATCTGGCCCAAATGTTAAAACGCTTTAAACACGATCATCGCCTCGCGCTAGCGGCCTACAACGCAGGGCCGGGTGCGGTTGAGAAGCACGAGGGCGTGCCGCCCTACCCCGAAACGCAGAATTACGTCAAAAAAGTGCTTGTTCTTTACAGTAAATCGCTCGATTAAAAATCGTAATAAAACCCTTTCCAAGTGTGTAATTGACGATAAGTGCGCCTACAACGGGTCACAAGGCTATAATCTGCAAGATCATTACCCTGCAGACGTTATAAATGAATAAGCCCGATTTACCGGTCACCAGTAATTTCATTCGCAATATCATCGATGATGATCTGGCCGCGAACAAGAACGATGGACGCGTTGTTACCCGTTTCCCACCTGAACCCAATGGCTACTTGCATATAGGGCACGTCAAATCGATTTGCCTGAATTTCGGCATTGCTGCGCAGTACGGTGGTACCTGTAATTTGCGTTTTGATGACACCAATCCAGTCAAGGAGAACGATGAGTATGTCCAGGCCATAAAAGCCGATGTGGAATGGCTCGGTTTTAAATGGGACGAGCTCAGGCATGCCTCCGACTACTTCGATGAACTTTACGACTTCGCGGTACAGCTAATTAAAAAAGGCAAAGCCTATGTCGATAGCAGCAGTGCAGAAGAAGTGCGCGCCATGCGCGGTAGTTTGACTGAACCCGGTACACCAAGCCCTTACCATAATCGAAGCATTGAAGAGAACCTGGACTTGTTCGCGCGCATGAAAGCCGGCGAATTTGAAGACGGTGAGCATATTTTACGGGCAAAAATTGATATGGCCTCGGGCAATATCAACATGCGCGACCCAACGCTGTACCGCATTCGCAAGGTACACCATGTTCGCACGGGTAATGACTGGTCAATCTACCCCATGTATGACTACACGCATTGTCTATCAGATGCCATGGAAAACATCACACATTCGCTGTGCACACTGGAATTTGAAGACCATCGCCCCTTATACGATTGGGTGCTTGATGAATTGGAAACCCCTGCCCACCCTCAACAAATTGAATTTGCACGGCTGGCGCTCGAATACACGATATTGAGTAAACGCAAGCTGATTCAGTTAGTGGAAGAGAAACACGTTGACGGCTGGGACGACCCGCGAATGCCAACAATTACTGGCATTCGTCGCCGTGGGTACACTCCAGCGGCGCTGAGCGACTTTTGCGAGCGCATCGGCATCACCAAAAATGATGCCTGGATTGAAATGGCTGTGCTTGAAACCTGTATTCGCGACAATCTGAATGAGCATTCACCAAGACGCATGGCCGTTATTGACCCAATCAAAGTGGTCATAACCGATCTTGATGACGATTACACCGAAACATTGTCGTTTGCTAATCACCCGCAAAACGAAGCCTTCGGTCGGCGCGATGTTGTGTTCTCAAAAGTCGTTATGATCGATAGAGACGATTTTTCCGAAAACCCTCCACCTAAATACCAGCGCCTGGTGCCCGGCGGCGAAGTGCGCTTGCGTGGCAGCTACGTCATTAAGTGCAACGAGGTCATTAAGAATGAGGCTGGCGATGTCGTGGAATTGCATTGCACACACGATGCAGCGACGTTGGGCAAAAAGCCAGAAGGTCGAAAAGTGAAAGGCGTGATTCACTGGGTGTCGATGAGCGCTGGCGTAAAAGCGGAAGTGCGCGTCTACGACCGGTTGTTCAATGTAGTTAATCCAGCGGCGGCTGAGTCATTAGAGGCTGCACTGAATCCCGATTCAAAAACGGTTTATACGCAGTGCTATGTGGAAAGCGCACTGGCCGATGCTGAGCCTGAATCGCGATTTCAATTTGAACGCCTAGGCTACTATGTCGCCGATCGGTATGACCACAACAAAGCACACCCCGTGTTTAATAGAACGGTCACCTTGCGCGATACCTGGGCAAAGTAGTCAACATATTGACCTGATGTGCGCGATAGTTGTAATGTTCGTTTACAAATTTAATTTAGTTTAATGACAGAATGTTAAAGTCGTGCGCGTATAGCAATTTACGCGCATGGCTTCCTGCCTTTCGTTCGCCATAACCGCTCCTTCCTACCAATTTATAATCTGGTTCGTGCCAAGTATTACGACAGCACCTATTCCCTAGCGAAGATTATGCGCATTTGCTACACCTGATTCATTGACGTCTGGGCTTCTACCTACTATTAAATTTAGTGTCATTTCGTCGAATAGCTGACTGTGGGTGCATCGATGAAATTCAGAAATTAGCTAAATTGATCCCTGCGAGGTCGTATCACAATGTCCCAACTAAAGAGAAACCAGTTTCGACTCACTTTCCTGGCGATGGCGGTGTTATCGCTCAGCGCTTGCTCAACAACCTCAAATACCGGTGGATTCGATTTCGGCGGCATTGGTGTTGGCCTTGGCAAGTTAGGCGACAAGACGGCTGAACTTGGTTCTAACGCCTGGGAAGGCACTAAAAATGTTCTGAATATAGGCGATCAGGAGTCACAGAACCTAGATGAAGTTGACCTTGCGCTGATGGAAGAAGATGCCGATCTTGGCAATGGCCAGTCTGTTGCCAAGCCTGAGTTGGCAGAAGTCCAGCTTGGTGAGACAGAGGTAGAACGTGTACTTCCGCGCAATGCACTCAAACCCAACACGGCGAGAGAAGAAAATGTACTGGCATTTGGACAAATACCGGAACCGACCAAATTACTGCTGCCAACCAAAAAAGAAGAAGGCGAACTGGCCGTTTTGAATGACAACGACATGAAAAAAACGCCCACTGAATTGCAGGAAGTGCGTGTCGCCAATGCTGGCACTGGTTCAGCTCAGCTCCTTGATATGACGCACGAAGTAAAGCCAAACGAGAACCTGTGGCAAATCGCCAAGACAACCACAGGTGATGCCAACAACTGGCATGTCCTTGCAGACATTAATAATCTCGGCCCTAACGCATCGGTATTCGAGGGCCAGAAGCTGGTGATTCCAGCAGATATGGTTGACGCAGAATACAGACTTGCAGATCAACCCGTAACGGCAGCAGCTGCACAAGCGTCAGTTAATCAAGGCACTACTGCCAACGAAGAACTCCCAGCTGTTGCGCTAATATTGCCGGAAGCGGCACCGGAACCCGCCGTGGCAGCAGTTGAACCCGTGGCACCAGCTGCTGCACCTGCAGATGATACTGATATCGGCCGCGATGCAATTGCACTGGAAGTGGGCGCTAGTGAAACACTGTGGGATTTCGCTAAGCGGACCACTGGTGATGCAACCAAATGGAAAGCAATAGCTGTTCATAACAAGTATGACGAACAAAAAATTGGCCTGATTCGCGCTGGACAGAAAATCTATGTTCCCATTGACATTGTTCGCGCACGGGATATGAACGGTGAATTGATTGCAAAGGGTGAGGAAGCGCTGGTACCAGGTGCTAAAGTCGGTGGAGTTGTTCCAAACAATGAGCTGGCTATTGCTGCAACAGCCGCCGTAATGACTGGAACCAATCAGCCAGCAGAAACGCCATCAACGGCAATGCCAGAATTTAAAGCCGTAGTAACAAAACCGGAAATGACGAAACCTGAAGCAGTTGAGGACGATATCAAAATTGTTGAAGCGGCTTTCCAAAGCGATGGTGGCATTATGCCAGTGACTGCCGATTCTCTGGCTGAAGAAGCCTCTTTAGCTGCAGAGTCAAATGGTAATCAATTGGGCAAAGTCATGGTTAAAGGAACTTATTACCCAAAAGCGGTTTACAACAATGCCGACTTTTCATCGTCGTTGTTGATGAGAGTGTCGCCCGGTACACAGCTGCTGGTATCAAAAGCGATTGGCCCATGGCTTGAAGTTAAAACTGACAAAGGTGTTGGATACGTTCATTCGCGGGATATTAAATAAGGCCTACGTCTGAAAAGCAGAAAAGCCGGCACCTTCGGGTGCCGGCTTTTTTTTGGACTGCACAATTTGTTTTACTACTTCAACTACTACGATGCTTAGCAACCCATTGCCACACACAAAGCAATCGCAATAGTCACAAACAGCACAGCGCCTAATGCAGTTTGTCGAAATTATTGATGGTTGCAAAATTCGTTTTCAGATCAACAACCTTGTTATAAGTCACCCTGTGTTCTGCCAGTAGCTCAGACATATACACTTGCGCCACAAGACTGCCACTGTTTCTGGCCAGGTTGTACCAGGCGTACGCAAGCGATGCATCCTCCGCAACACCCTGACCTTGACTGTAGGCATGGCCTAGATTCACCCTGGCCGCGACATTTCCAGCGAAAGCCGCCTCACTGTAAAGCTTTACCGACTTATCTACGCGGCGCGGTACGCCCAATCCTAGATAATGAAGATTCCCGAGCATGGTTAGCGCATCGATATCACCACTGTCTGCGTCCTTGCGAAGATGCATAACTGCCTGTTTATAGTGACCGCGCTTTAAGGCAATAGCCGAGGTATCGCTGCGCAACAGATAATTTGCCAAAAACCCACCGAGCAATAACAGCAGCAACGCAACTGCGAGGATAAAGGGGTGCTTAACTTTCATATAACAATCACGCTCATGTAGCGTATTTTATTCATGCTTACAGAACTCAACACATGCGTTCTGGTCGGGCCTGAGCCGCTATAATCACACAGACCCAACAGAATTCGATGCGGTACTTTAGTACCGGTGTTATGAGCCTTGTATTGCGCTTACACTGAAGTCACGTTTCTACGCTGCGAAATGCAAATTACGCGCGGCAGGCTGGGTTCAAACATGCACTACACCAACAATGTCTGTAGCTACTTCAGTATAAGTAAGCGGCACGGATTCACACTTTTTTATTGTGTACCAGTACTGATACTGGCGCTGCTAATAACACCACTAGCCGCACAAGCCGACGACGACACAGCCCAGCTCGATAAATTACGAACGCTGTTACAAACAAACCTTTCGGACATCCCAATTGATCACTTATCGGCAACACGCGTACCGGGGATTTTTGAAGTCATTTCCGAAGGTCAGGTGTACTACGTGGACAGTACCGCTTCGTATTTATTCGATGGCAGCCTCGTTGATCTGAAAGCACGTCAAAATCTGACTGAGCAGAGCATGGTTGCACAAAACTTACGCTACATCGATGCCATCGGCGAAGAAAACATGTTGATTTACAAAAGCGATGACACAGCACCAACACGCAGCATGTCGGTATTTACCGATCTGGACTGCCCATTCTGCCAGCGCCTGCACAGCGAGCTTGATATTTTACTCGACGCTGGTGTGTCAGTGAGGTATCTGCTGTTTCCGCGCGCTGGGCTCAATACACAAGCTCACAAGAATCTGGAAAGTGTGTGGTGCGCCAATGATAAACACGCTGCACTAACGGCAGCAAAGCGCGGCGAACTTGCACCAACCGCCAGTTGCGAAAACCCAATTACGCAACATGTCGCCCTGGCTCAACAGTTGGGTCTAACGGCCACACCCATGATTTATCTGGACGACGGCCAAAGAATCAACGGCTACCTTGATGCACATACTTTGCTGGAAGTCTTTGATGAATCAGTGCCACTTGAGCACTGAATATTGACCTAAGCGGTCAGCATACGAATACAGTTACCCAATAAATTCAAAAAAACGTCTGAGGGCAATGATTGCCACCCAGACGTTTTCTAAAAATGTTTAAGCACTGTGAAGATCAACTGCAAATGTTGAAGTCAGTTGTTGAAAGGCCGGTTAGGCGCGGGTATACAAACGTGCCGTCTATATCAGTAACGGTCATCTGATTGCCATTGACAACGATTGTCACCACTTCACCACCAAAGCCTTCAAAC
>CALIMV010000310.1 GCA_938045275.1 uncultured Granulosicoccaceae bacterium | reverse complement strand
GGTATTGAGTTCTGTGGCAATACGTTCCTGATCGAGTACACGGCGAGATGCAATTTCGGCTGCTTCAACCGTTTCCTGTTTTTCTATTTCACGAGATCGTACTTCTGCATCGCGCGCTATTTCTGCCGAGCGAGTAGATGATTCTTCGAGAATACGAACTTTGTTGACGTGCCTTTGCGCCTCTGAGCTGGCGACATCAACCGCCCGGTTACGCGCAATCTCGCGTTCACGTAACTCCTGCTCATAAGCTATTCTATCTGCTGCATTCCTTTTATCTTTGGCAATCCTGGTAGCCTCGATGGCTTCTGCTTTGAGCAATTCTGCCTTTTCAATAGCCTCAGCTTTTGCAACCTCGCGCTCCTTAGTTGCCTCTTCCGATTCTATACGCTGTACTAACACGCTAGCCTCGTGCGCAATACGCTTGGCTTCAACTGCTTCACGTGCAGCTATGTCGGCTTCGTCTACAAACTGATTGCGTTTTATTTCGAGCGCACGTGACTCCTGTTCTGACGCAATTCGCTCAGCATTTGTTGCTGTTTCTTGAGCTATTCTGCGAGCTTCAGTGGCCTCTTTTGCGGCACTCTCAGCCGTCTTTAAGGCCGCCGCACGTTTGACGTCTCTTTCCTGTGTAGCTTCGTCTGCTTCAAGTTTTTCAAGCGCTAATATTTTTTCTTGCTCTATACGCGCTTTCTCTGTTACTTCTTTAGCTGCGATTTCAGCAGCATCAACGGCTTCATTGCGTGCAATCTCTAACTCTCGTACTCGCAGTTCTTTCTTTATTTTAGAAGAGCTGGTTTGTTCAGTGGCCGCGATTTGTGCTAAATCGATAGAGCGTTGCTGGTCTATCTGCAATGCTCTAGTGTCGAGTTCAGATGCGATGCGATCGGCCGCCAGTTCGTGTTCCCTGGCGATTTTGGCAGCTTCGGTCGCCTTCTGACTCGCAATTTCAGCCTCCTCGAGTGCCGTGTTCTTCTCAATCTCGAGCCGACGGGTTTCTCTATCTGATTCTATGCGTTCAAACTTTACAATTTTCTCCTGTGCAATTCGAAGTTTTTCAGACGCTTCACGCGATTCAATTTCGGCTTTGTCTACAGACAAATTGCGTGCTATCTCCTGCTCTTTTGTTTGTCGTTGTAACTCTATGCGTGCTTCTGTTAGCCTTTGCTCCTGATCGATTCTGGCTCGCTCAACAGATTCACGTGCTTCTATGTCTGCTGAATCCAGAGCACGTTGCCGTTCAATTTCCTTTGCCTGTGTTTCCTGTTCTTTAGCAATGCGTGCTTCGGCAATAACTTGTTCCTGTTCAATGCGGGCTTTTTCAACTATCTCTCTGGCGGCAATGCTTGCCGCCTCGGTTTCTTTTTCAGACATAATGCGTGCTGCAGAAAGATTTTTCTCCTGCAAAATGCGCGCACCTTCCACTTCTTCTCTTGTGCGTATCTCAGCCTCTTCAACCGCTTTTTTACGGGCGATTTCCTGTTGAGAGATTGTGCTTTCAGATTCTATTCGTGCTTCTGCAATTTGATGTTCATTGGCTATGCGAGCCGTTTCTATTTCTTCATTCGATTGCAAAGATGCCCGCTGTGCTTCCGCCGCTCGTTCAGCTCTTTCACGTTCCAGTTCTGTGCGTTGCCGTGCTCGACGAAACTCAATATCACGTTCTTGTTCAAGTCGCGCTTCTTCACTTGCACGTTCAATTTCAAGTGACTGTTTCTCGGCTTCCAGATTACGCTCTCGAATTTTGAGTGCAGTATCCTGTTCAATATCGTTGCGAAGTTTTCTACGAGCCTCAATTACCTCAATAACGTTGGTCAAGCCTTCTGCGTCAAAACGGTTAGATGGATTAAAGAACTCTATTTCTGTTTGATCAATATCGGTAACGGCGACGCTTTCAAGCTCCAGCCCGTTTTTATCCAGGCCTTCCTGGGCAACCTCCTGCACGCGTGCAACGTAGGAATTACGACTAACGTGTAACTCTTCCATTGACATTTCCGAGGCGACTGTTCGCAGTGCTGAAATAAATTTGCCTGACAACAGCTGATGAATGCGCTCTGGTTCAAGCATTCGACGCCCCATCGTTGATGCTGCTAACGACACTGCATCGTTGGTTTGCTTCACACGCACATAGAATTCAGCATCTACATCAACGCGCATTCTATCCTTGGTGATGAGTGCGTTTTCTCTCTCTCTTTTTACGGAAAGGTCGAGAGAATTCATATTGACTGGCGTTATGTCATGGATTATCGGCCACACAAACGCGCCACCATCTATAACGACTTTCTCGCCTAGAAATCCGGTACGCACAAACGCGATTTCTTTGGTTGATCGACGATATAACCAGTTCATCACCCAATAGATGATAAATACGACTATGACAGCAACAATTAACCATAAGATTAATTGACCTATGATAGGTCCACTCACTGGGCATCTCCTCCGGACTTTCGGCCGATGGCCTTAAATTCCTCTGTTTGTCGAGTTAATGCTATTTCAGTTGGTAATCGCTCCATTGAAGAAGCGCCATAGAAGCCATGGCAGTACTGGGTATGGCTCAATACATACTGAGCATCACTCGGTGATGACACTGGTCCACCATGAACCAATACAATAATGTTTTCATTAACATCAAGTGCAGCCTTTGCCCAGTTATCGGTGACCGCTGGGGCTTGTTCAAGTGACATTCCGGTTTCAGCGCCAATGCTGCCACCGGTTGTTAAACCAAGGTGTACAACCACGATATCTGCTCCGGCTTTGGCCATTGCAACAGCATCATCTTCACTAAAAATATAAGGCGTAGTTAGCATGTCTTTTTTATGTGCCTGCGCAATCATGTCGACTTCCAGTTGGTAAGACATTCCCGTCTCCTCAAGGTTAGCTCGAAATACGCCGTCAATTAGCCCGACAGTTGGGAAATTTTGTACGCCGCTGAAGCCGACTGATTTAAGTTGATCAAGAAACCTGTCCATTAGTCGAAACGGATCAGTAGCGCAAACGCCAGCGAGCACAGGTGTTTTCTCAACTACTGGTAATACCTCACCTGCCATTTCAAGAACAATAGAGTTTGCGTCACCATATGGCATTAAACCTGCGAGGCTACCGCGCCCTGCCATACGAAATCTGCCAGAGTTGTAGATCACAATCAGATCAATACCGCCGGCTTCCTCGCATTTTGCACTGAGCCCCGTTCCGGCACCGCCGCCTATAATCGGCTCACCTTTATTCACCATAGCTCGGTAACGGTCTAATAATATTTTTCGATCAAACATACCTTATGCTCTTCTTGGGATATCGACGGGTGCTGAATTCAGGGAACGGAATGTCTTTACAACCAGGTCGGAAAAGCCTGCATCATTAATATTGTGCGGCACTCGAATAATCTGGCGTTGGCTGGTTTTGTTTACCGTGTCTTCTATCGCGCTAAACAAAGCTTCATCAGCCACCGGATCCCAGAAAGCCTGATTTGGTGAATCGAGCATCGACACGCCCCCCTCGTTTAAAAAAAATCGAACGGGATTATTCATCCGGTTCAGTTTTTCACCAATAAATCGACCTATCTGCTGACATTCGTCTGCATTGGTTCTCATCAACGTTATTTGTGGATTGTGTTCATAGAATATTCTTTTAGCGTAACGTTCCGGGACTGTTTCCGGCGCGTTGAAGTTCACCATATCCAGCGCACCGCAGGCACCAATGTAGGGTTTGCCGCTGGTTGCAAACACATCCATTCGTGTTTGGTCTGCTGCGAACACACCACCGGCAACCATATCGGCAATTTCTGTTGTAGTCAGGTCGAGCACAGCGGCTAACTGACCACCCCGCATGAGTCGTTCCAGGGAACGACCGCCCGTGCCGGTGGCATGGAAAACCAGACAGTCGTACATTTTCGACAGTTGTTCTGACACTTGCTGGACGCACTGGGTTGTCACACCGAACATGGTCATGCCTAAAGCTGGCTTATCGTCAGAATCTTCAAGTGGAAGCGCTCGAGCTTTCGCCATTCCTGCAACAGCTTCTGCAGCATTTTTCAGTACTACACGGGTGATTGAGTTAATACCCTGTACATCGGCCACCGAATGCATCATTAACATGTCCGATGAACCAACGTACTGTTCTGTGTTTCCTGAAGCCACTGTTGAGACAATCAACTTCGGTACACCAACAGGCAACGAACGAAATCCGGGTGCAACCAGCGCCGTACCGCCTGAACCGCCGGCAGCCAGCACACCTGCGATATCATTGCGACTTCGCACCCAACGTTCAAAAGCCAGCGTCATACCTGCTACTGCAGTGCCTCTATCGCCGGTAAATACAGCACTTGCACCGCGTGGGTGTAGTGCAGCTACCGCGGTTGGCGGCACTTCAGCGCCTGATGGCTTACCCGTGGTTGAGAGGTCAACAATTTGTGTGCGTACCCCGGCAGCTCTTACGATGTCACGCATATAGCGCAATTCGTCTCCTTTAGTGTCAAGTGTGCCGCAGATACAGACAACGCCGTTGCGCCCATCATTGATATCAGCCAGTGTGGTGTCGGTGCTTACCGGATTACTCACCGTTTGAGTTCTTGCGCTACGAGCTATAATTTGTGCCGGCACTATCGGTGTCCACCTATCCGGTACCGTAGGGTTCGACAGGTATATTTTGTTTAATGTTGGAGTATTGCTTGTTGCGATAGAAGCACCCGTGGTTTGTGGCTGCGCGTCATCGTGTGCATGTCGACCAACACCCAGCAACGATTGCTGCAGCTCTTTGTCTGCTGCGAGCACACCGGCATCCATGATTCGGTTTATGCGTCCGTTGATCATGATGGCCACTTTGTCAGCGACAGAACAGGCCACGCCAATATTTTGTTCTATCATTAAAATATCAATTTCACCATCGCGACCAAGTTGCGATAACATTTCGGTCACCTGAGAGACAATGACAGGTGCTAAACCTTCGGTGGGCTCATCCATCAACAACATTTTCGGATTTAGCAATAAGGCACGGCCGATTGCCAGCATTTGCTGCTCGCCGCCTGAGAGCTGTGCACCGCCATTGTTTTTTCGTTCTGCCAGTCGAGGAAATACAGAATAGATGCGTTCTATTGACCACGGCCCGTTTGCTTTGGCAACCAATCGTAAGTGTTCATCAACGCTCAATGATTTCCACAGGCGTCTGCCTTGAGGTACGTAGCCAATACCAAGGCGCGCAATGTCTGTAGGAGATTTTCCGATTAGCGATTGACCGTAAAGAGAAATACTGCCAGCAGACGCAGGCTCCAGACCCATGATCGTTTTACA
>CALIMV010000309.1 GCA_938045275.1 uncultured Granulosicoccaceae bacterium | reverse complement strand
GCGAATGGTGGCATCGGCTCAAACCCGAATTTTCGCCTGACTCCAGACGCACAAACTGCTGAACTCGGTCGTTGGGAAACCCCCATGGAGTGGCCACTTGTTGGTGTCTTTAATTCTCTATTATCCGATGGCAGAGTCTTGTCGTTCGATTCTGCGATTTATGACGGTCAGAAAACAGTGGCCGAGATAGAGGATTTCACTCGCGCTACTGTCTGGGATCCGGCAACCGGTTTACACTCGCGGTCAGACGCCAGAACCGGGCACAATCTGTTTTGCAGTGGGTTTGCGTCCTTACCTGACGGACGGCTCTTTCTGGCTGCAGGTAATCTGCCTGGCAGCATATCTATACCTCAAACACATATCTTCAATCCAGATACCGACGCCTGGATGGAAACCCAAACCATGAAACACGCCCGTTGGTACCCGGGTGTGACGCCATTGGCCAATGGCGAAATGCTGATCACGGGTGGACGCCAAGGCGAATCGGAAGTGCGTGAGAAAGATGGAACAATTCGAGCCCTTTCCGGACTGAATCAATCGTACTGGCAAAACGCCGACTACCCGTGGTTGCAAACCGCTCCTAACGGAGAGGTCGCCTTCTTGGGACCACATCCACAATTGGGTTATGCAAGCACAGATGGACTCGGTGCATGGAGAGAAACAACCGCAAGAGATAACACTTACAGAAACTACGGCAGCTACGCCATGTACGATATTGGAAAAGTGTTGATAAGCGGTGGAGGCTATGAAAATGACAGCCATACTCAAAAGTCGACACGCATAGTTGACTTAAACAATCAGAGTTCTGTGCCCGGTGGTGAAATGAATTGGCGGCGGCGGCAGCACGATGTCACCATACTGGCCGATGGGTCAGTGTTGGCAAGCGGAGGGTTTTCATCCAATACTTACCTGGTCGACTTGCAAAACGCTGTTTACGCCTCTGAAATCTGGAGCCCGGCCACTGGCAGCTGGAAAACTGTCGCAAGCGAAGCCAGTGCGCGGCTCTACCATTCTTCGGCTTTGCTACTGCCTGACGGCCGAGTGCTTTCCACTGGTGGCGGCGTTTGTGGTGACTGTACAACAGCTGACTATCATATGACCGATGCGCAGATTTATACCCCGCCCTATTTGTTCGAAAAAGATGGCTCGGGGAATCTCGCCAACAGACCGGTTATTGACAGCGCTCCGGAATCATTGGGCTATGGGCAACGGTTTGAGGTAAAAACATCTCAGGCAAATAGTATTGTGCGAGCCGCATTGATTAGAAACGGTTCGGCCACACACTCGCAAAATTCAGAGCAACGATATATACCGTTAACGTTTTCACTGTCTGATGGCAATACGCTGGCTGTTCAATCCCCGGCAAACCCGAACATCGCACCGCCGGGTCACTATATGTTGTATTTGATTGATGCGGCAGGTGTTCCGTCGGTATCAGAAATCATTCAGATTAATAACGACACCACACTTGATGATGTGGAGGCGTCGGGTTTACAGAATTTTGCGCTAGACGCGACAGCCACGCAATCCAGCACCTATGCAACGACAACGGTTGCGTCAAATGCGATCGACGGCAACACTAATGGTAACTACTCTGCTGCATCGATAACTCATACGCAATATGAAAACAACCCTTGGTTGGAATTGGATTTGGGCATTGTTCGAGATATTGACAGGATTCTTCTTTACAACAGAACGGACTGTTGTAGTGACCGACTGTCAAAGTTTCATGTGTTGCTCTCAGCAGACCCGTTTGTATCTAATTCGCTGGAAGACGTTGTCAAACAACCCGGTGTAAGGGAGTTTTACTTTGATAACCCAGTGGGGTTCTTTCTTGAATTTGAGGTAGACCGCAGCGCTCGGTATGTACGCAT
Source organism: uncultured Granulosicoccaceae bacterium (assembly GCA_938045275.1). GTDB lineage: Bacteria > Pseudomonadota > Gammaproteobacteria > Granulosicoccales > Granulosicoccaceae > Granulosicoccus. The sequence continues at coordinate 26,559 of CALIMV010000309.1, read as the reverse complement.
TCAAGGAGCGGCAAGCCAGATCCTGAGTGTGGCTGAATTGGAGGTTTGGGGCGAGCGTACAACCGTGTTAACGCCCAATACGCTGGGTTCAGGACAATTGCCTTCCGGTTTCGAACAGATTGATTTCCGGATGTACAACGGAAATTGGATTGGTAATCTGAATCTGCCACTCTCCCCATCAGCCAGTGACACCGTTAGCATTAGCTCTCAGGCAGCCTGGACTACAAAACTCGACGCAAGCGCAACTGACTACCCATTGGATGTGCTGACTATCAGAAATAATCAGCGCTATGAGTTTACTTTCGACACCGCCAGCCAGCGATGGTTGATAGGAGGCAGCCAGGTGAGTCGGCTCACACCGCAAGTGGCAGGGCCGAGCATTCCAGACAATCCGAAGCCGTTGACGTTCTACACACTTTCGGATGGTAACTGGGTTGGTAATGTGACATTGCCTCGCACAGCGAATACCGATGATGTTGTTGTCGTCCGAAACTCAGCGTCATGGTCTACACGTATTAGCGGTACCCACCAGGAATACAATGCAGAAATTGAACTCATACAAGGTGAAAACTACGCTTTCCAATACACAGCCGATTGTGGATGTTGGAGATGGATACAAAGCGATAGCAACATCCTGCTCTACAACGCCAGAGATTTAAACTCCGGAAGAATCCCTGCTTTGAGAAAACCTTATGCACGGGTATCGGCATGGAATGGTAATTACCAACCCAAAGTGTATTTACCGATACCAACTGCCAGCAGTGCAAAAATTGAGATTCACTCTGACGCTGGGTGGCGATTTGCGGTTCATGGCATCAACAATGATGACAACCAGTTTTTCTATGTGAATAGAGGGGACCGTATAACGTTGGTTGTTGATGGGCAAGGCAGGTGGAAAAGGCAATGAGTCTTTTAGAACACAGTAAAAATCTGCGGCACTGCTGTATCTAAGAGCTCTTTGGCAACGCTGACCGGTTGGGCATTGTATAGAGTCAAACTTGACGAGTTATGAGTCTGGTGGAGAGCGGCAGGGCCCTGGTGTTCTTCACTTTCCTGCACTGCGCCTTAGCTGTTTACTTCAAATCTATTCTGTCGCAGTCTGTGCGCGAAGTTGCATTGGCAAAGATGAGTGGGTAGAGCGATAAAAATTAGGCGTATTTGTGTACGTGACTTGTCTGTCGCGCACGCTTTTAGAGTTAACCATTGAAAAGGCTGTATCAGGGATGCCATCCATAAAACGCATAGCAGGATTAAGTGCACTGCTTTTAGCATCGGCGGGTGCTTCTTATTTCTATGCAGTGCTTGTAGGCAATACACCGGAGCATTTAGCGCAGTTCGAGCCGATAGAGCCGATAGAGCAAATAGAATCGGCTGAACCCATTAGATTTTCTGGCTCGCAAAATTTGCTGGAGCCAATCAATTTACCAGAGATAGAAACACCCCCTGAGCCTGTACGCGAAGAGCCCAAGCCACCAGGTGAGCAGACAGAACAAAAACACAGATTGCCTCCGCGCCTGTTGCAACCTGCAAATATTACGCTGGAAGATGTGGAAGCAGAATTTGATTATCTTGAGCGTGATCGATTGCTTGATGGGCGCGAATTTGTTCAGTTTGATTCTCGGCCCTTGCGTTCATTCAAACCCGGACAGTCATTCACTGTTTTGTTGCCGTTCGAAGAACGGGCTTTGACCGGTGCTGTGGGCGATATTGCCAAATTCGCTGAAGTGAATCGGCTGACTGGCAAGTTTCTCGACTTGGGCGACGATCAGATAAACCACTTCAGCATGACGGTTTCAGGCGATGGGCGCTATGTTGCCGGTGCTTTTTCAATTGGTGATGAAACTTATACGCTCGAAGCGAAAAATGGTGTTGGTTGGGTCAACAAATCAAGTATTGAATATGAGTATCTTATTCAGTCGGAACAAGAACAGACTATAAATTTTGCCCCTCATTTGATGAGCAGGTAAAGACCACCTGAAAGTAATTTATTGAATGAGCTCAACTGAAAATCTCATTCAATTCTTGAGGAAGGCGCGTTAGATTTTCGTCGCCATCCGTTTTCTCAAAACAGTACGATAGGAATGTAATTCGATGGGAATCATGAGAAGTAGAAGTTGTCGCCAGTGGTTGTTGATGTGTGTCTTGTTGCTTCCTTTCGGCGCACACGCAATAACGCTGACGCCAAACAGCAACGGCAGTGGGCAACTACCCTCGGGCCATAATGAGATCACGTTTAATACGTACGATGGCGATTGGGTTCGTTACATTGCATTGCCGAGCAGTCCATCCAACGGTGCTCGTGTGACTATCAATTCATCGGCCGGTTACTGGAGTAGTGTCGATGCAGGGCGAATGAGACCTACCATGAGCGAGCTGCGTCTCGACCGTGGGGATTCGTACACGTTTACCTATCGCTCTAGTGACGGTGGCTACTGGCAAATCACCGGTGGCAATAGTGTTCACTTGTACAGCCCGAATTGGGTGGGCGCCTATGTGCCCCTAAGCGGAAGAAAACTGGGCGTGTACACGGTTGCCAACGGCGACTGGGTAGAAAACATCGTGTTGCCCGGTGCGGCAGCTGACGGTAATCGTGTCGCCATTGTGTCGATTGCAGGTTTCGATACAAAGGTAGACGCCAGACACCGAGTGGGTAACAGTACTGTCGTAATAAAGTACGGCGAAACCTATGTCTTCAGATACAGCAGCAGAGACGGTGGTTGGATAACAGAGGATATGCCCGGTCGAGTTGTTGAGCCTGAACCTGATAACCCGCCAGACCAAGACCCCGCTGTCGACCAGTCAGTAACACTAACGCCAAACAGCAACGGTGGTGGGCAAATGCCATCGGGCTTCAATGAAATCACGTTTAATACGTCCGATGGCGACTGGATTTATGACATAACATTGCCGGAAAATCCGACTGATGGTGCTCGTGTGACCATGAATGTATCTGCCAGCTCAAGTAGTGTTGTAGATGTAAGCCGCGTACAACCTGGCTTAGGGCGAATTTTCCTGGGCACAGGGTACTCGGTCTCGTTTACGTACCGCTCAAACGGTGACTTATGGGAGATCTCCGGTGGCAATATTGTTAACTTCCATACACCGAATACGGTGGGCTCCAATATTCCCAACAGCTCAGGAAAACTGACGGTATATAAGATCGGTAACGGCGACTGGGTTGATAATATTGTGCTTCCGGCATCGTCGACTGATGGCAATCAGATTGCCGTTATTTCCTCCGCTGGCTCCGATTCAAAAGTCGATTCCAGACACCGCGTCCTCAGCGATACCGCACTGGTAAAGAACGGTGACAGTTATCTCTTCAGATACAGTAGCGCTCACGGCGGATGGTTAACGGAGACTTCACCAGAGCGATTAATCAAAGCAGCAGACCTTAACAACGGCACGTTCTCCCCAACGTCTCCGTTAACACGCATTGAGTTTGCGGATGGCTCCTTCGTCAGAGACCTCAACCTGCCTGGTAACGCAGGTGATGGCGATAGGCTAGTAGTGACATCGAGCGCAAGCTTGACAGCCAATATCAATAACGTAAGAGACGTAGGCACTGTAAAACTCGACACCAACAGTCAATATGAGCTGGTATACGTTACAAAGGATAGGCAGTGGGTGCTTGTGAATAATATTCCTTCCACGGTGTATCGGGCAATTGATCTTCAAGACGGAAAGATTCCCCGGCTGACCAGGCTCCGTACCATCATTGAAATGTGGAATGGGAATTGGACAGATAAAATTTACCTGCCGATGGGTACGCCCAAGGGTTATCAAGTGACGGTCAAGTCGCAGGCTGAGTCTCGGTCCGCTGTACACGGTATCGACAACAACAACGATATGTCCGTGCCTGTTAATCGAGGACAAACGATTGCCTTCAGGGTGGATAGTAATGGTAAGTGGGTGCAGGAAACGGTCACCATTGACATGCTACTGGTGTACAGCGATAAATTGGTTCAAAGTATGGGTGAGCAAGGAATCCGGGCCTATGCGGTAGAAGCGTTTTCTCTCATTAATGATGCGCTTGAAAACTCTGCCGCAAATTATCGCGTGAGAATTGTTGGCTTGGAAAAAGTTACACCGGGACCTGATTGGACGACCCTACATATAGCTCTCGACGGAGTGCGACATTCTCCTGAGATACAGGGCATGCGGAACAGGTTAAAAGCAGACGCCGTGTATTACTTCGGCTTGGAAGAAGGCTGCGGCTTAGCCCTTAGAAATGTGCCGGCAGTCGCCGACCAAATGATAGGAACCGAGAGCGTTGGTTGTGGTGTAACATCTATGCGCCATGAGTTTGGTCATATGATGGGAATCCACCATAATCGCGCGCCCGATAACAATACAGATTACTATGGTTTCGGCTACGGTCCGTCTCTAACCATCTTGAATGGTAATGCTGTACCTTACTACTCCTCACCGAAGTTGCTGTCGCCGAACTATGGTGTGCCTATGGGTATCGAGGGCAAAATAGACGCTTTGAGACGGATGAATGACGTTTCAAGAAAGATCAGTGAATTCCACTAAATTGTTAATGATCTGGTATCTGATGGCCTCAGATGCCAGATCGCTTTATTAATGGGTTAGTGCTTGCAGATTAATGGCATTAAGCTGGGTGTGGGAAGTTAGTCTTCAACCAAGCAGTTTGATAAGCGATCATCGCAAACGCGACAGCGTGAGATTTATTAAAACTGTACTGTCCGCAAAGCGCAATATAGTCGTAAAGATCAGCTGCTTCTGGCTGCGATAAACCAAAACTAACAGCCCCATCAATAAATTTACTTTTGTATGTGAGCTTGGTTTTGCTGTCGGATTTTTTTAATGCGCGGCGAAAAGAGTCGGCTTGTGCATAAGTAAAGCCGGCAATTTCGTGCGCAATATGCATAACCTGCTCTTGATACAAAACAAGACCGAAGGTATCTGCCGTAATTTTCTTGAGCGCAGGGTGAAAATAATGAATCGATGCTGGCTCTTGCTTACGCTCTACAAATTGCGAGATGTAAGTTTTCAAACGTGGTTGGCTAAGCGCTATTACTGCGCATAAATGCTCAAAGCAATCAGGGCGAACCACTTTAAGCGTGTTTTTATAGTGCTCGTCATCGAGTACATCAATATTGGACTTTTCTCCGGTACTTAAAAGGCGATAAGTGTTGGTATCGTCTAGAGCAATTTTATCAATGTCGATTCGATTGCCTGCATTGGCAAGCTTGCGCACATTGCGTTGAATTAAGGTCAGTGCTCGCTGGTTAATGGCATTAAACTGAACAAGGCCGGAATTCGCAATTTGCGCCACGTTCATGTTCGCAGCGGGAAATCCTGATTCCGGATTGGTGTACAGCGATACAATTTCTGTAAGCGGGCGATCGCAAATGACTAATCGAGACGGTAGCGGACAGATGTCATCGGAGCTGATTTGCGCGACTCGATCGGCACCGTATCTGGATTGGATATAGTCGGTGACCTCACAGCGTCGCTCATCACAAAATTCCAGGTCGAAATCTGGGAGTACCTCTCTTTCAGGATTAACGAATCGCTCGAATGGAAGCTTGTATCTGATAGGGTCGATGCTCGTTATGCCCAGAGCGAATCCGACCAAAGAACACGGCCCCGACCCGCGCCCAGGACCAACAGCTATTCCGTGCTCTCTTGCCCAGCCAACATAATCGGCAACGATCAGAAAGTACTCGCAGTATCCTTTATCGATGATGATTTGAAGTTCAGCTTCAAGGCGTTCTTGATACGCTGTTTCGGGAGCCGCAAGATCAAGATTAACCAGCAAGTGAGATAAGTTCTTTTCACTGAGGTTTTTAAGCAGTTCTGCTTCTGGGTAAGCGCTAAACCCATGAAAAGATTCATCGGAAGGTGCTATGAATTTCGGCATGTAAGTCATGAATAAACCCCAAATCAGCGAAAAATTTCACGCGTAAACAGCTAGCTATCATACTGATAAAATTTACAGTATCATGACAGGGAGGGTTATTTCAAGCTCAATGCGCAACTCAACTGTTAACGCATCTGGTGTGGTTGCCATTGCACTGGAAAGCGAATGCTAACGCCAAGCGAGTGCTTAACCTAAGCGTTTTGATTAATCAGTTTTGTCGCAAGACGTTTTGATGTATCCCAATGTTCAGCTTCGGCATTGACATCTCGTGTCGTATTGACTTCTGGCCAACCCTGGCAGTGTCGCTCAACCAGGTCGGCCAGCATGTCTACATGATCTTCTCGGTCGTTCAAACAGGCAATGTAGTGAAAACGCTCACCGCCGTTTTCCATAAAGTACTCTTTGTTTTCACCTTCGATCTCTTCAAGTGTTTCGAGGCAATCGGCTGAGAACGCCGGGCTGATAACGTCTATCGATTTTATGCCTTCCCCCGGTAGTGCTTTCATGGTTTCATCGCAGTACGGTCTTAGCCACTCTTCTTTTCCAACGCGCGATTGGAACACCACTCGGTAATCAGACTCGGTCAGCCCGAGTGCCTCGGCAAGTAATCTTGTGGTCTTGTGGCACAGGCAATGATACGGATCACCGTTTAAAAGATAGCGTTTTGGAATGCCGTGATAAGAAGTCACCAACAAGTCACCACGGCCATGTTGCTCCCAGCTTTCACGCACACTGTTTGCCAGCGCCGCAATATAAGCCGGTTCGTCGCAAAACTGGTTAATGAATCGAAGTTCAGGAATCCATCGGGTGCGTTGCAGACGCTGAGCTACCTCGTCGAAAACAGAAGCCACAGTGGTTCCGGAATATTGTGGGTACATTGGCAGTACCAACATGCGACGCACGTTGTGCGATTCGAGCTCGCTGATAGCATCATCGATTGACGGTGATCCATAGCGCATACCCAGAGCAACAACCACCTCAGCGCCAAAGCGCGACTGCAGTTTGGCTTGCAGCGCTTGCGATTGTGCTTGAGAAATGCTCATTAACGGAGAACCGGATTGTTCGTCCCAGACTTCCTGGTAAGCCTGTGCGCTTTTAGCTGGTCGCACCCGTAATATTACACCGTGAAGTATGACCATCCACAGCAATCTGGGCAGTTCAATGATGCGCGGGTCGCTTAAAAACTGTTTTAAATAGCGGCGTACAGACTTTGTGTCCGGCGCATCCGGTGTGCCCAGATTTGCCATTAAAATGCCCAGTTTTTCGCCGGTACCGTGCTGATAATCAGGTTTGCCAAGGTATTTCATACGTGATTAGTCTATTAAGCTGTTTAAGTATACGAACACGGGGTCACGTTGGAACACCAAGGTGTTAAAATAGTGCTCAACTCGCAGGAAAAGAATTGCATTGATTCTTATATTGATTCAAATCAGGTTTGGTGTTTCGTGAACAGTTACGCTGGCACCGGTTCGCAACTTAAAGTAATATCCGTCTGAAGTCGCGTGCTCCTTTCCAAGTTCGTAGTATAAATCAACCTTTGGCAGTAAACTGAATTAGTGGCTGGGTGGCCTTTTGAAACTATTCGAGGACATTCGAGGACATTTATTGTGGCGTTGAAACTGGCACTACCGCGAGAAAGTATAGAAATTGAGAAACGCGTGGCGCTTGATCCGGCGACGGTCGCACGCCTCACAGAACAACACAACATCGACGTCGTCATACAATCGCATTGCGGCGACGGTGCCGGCTTCTACGACGATGACTATGAAAATGCACAGGTGGCCAAAACCTTTGCTGAGTGTGTAGAAAATGCCATAGTTGTTGTTAAAGTCAAACCTCCGACGGTCGAGGAAGCGCAACACTTACCTGTAGGTAGTGTGTTGCTGTCTCAAATAACCCCGTATTTGCATCTGGAAAATATTGAAGTTCTGCGCCGGCGTCAGATCACTACGTTTGCAATGGATCACATGCCGCGCATTACACGGGCCCAGCCGATGGATGTACTTTCATCGCAAGCAACGGTAGCGGGCTATAAAGCAGCACTGCTGGCAGCCGAACTCTCTCCGCGTTTATTCCCGATGCTGACCACAGCAGCCGGCACAATTCGACCATCGCGGGTCATCGTTATTGGGGCCGGGGTTGCCGGACTGCAGGCCATTGCGACTGCCCGCCGACTGGGTGCACGTGTTGAAGCCTACGATATTCGCAGTACAGCGCGAGAACAAATTGAGTCGCTGGGCGCCACCATGATTGACACCGGTGTTAATGCCGAAGGCTCAGCTGGTCGTGCGCGTGCACTGAATCAGGAAGAAAAACAGACACAACACGATGTGTTGGCCGATCGAATGTCACAAGCACATGCTGTTATCTGCGCGGCCGCCATTCCTGGTCGTAGGGCGCCCAGAATTATTACTGAAGACATGATCGAGGGCATGATGCCCGATACGGTCATCGTCGATATGGCGGCGGAAACCGGTGGCAATTGCGAGTTAACACGACCCGGTGAATCTTATATGCATGGCGATACCCTGATTGTTGGGCCGCTGAATCTACCCAGTAGCGGGGCTGTTCATGCCAGCGAAATGTTTTCACGTAACTTGTACAACATGCTCAAGTTAATGCTGGACGAACGAGGTCAGTTGCATCTGGATTGGGGTGATGAAATTCTGAGCACCTGCCTGCTAACTCACAATGGCAATATTCATCATCAAGCCACTGCCGATTTAATGAAAATCGAATGCGCAGCGCCCATTACAGAGCAACGCGAACGAACCGAGGAGCAGCCAGATCAGGCATCGGGCTGGATAGAAGACGGTTCTGACGCTGAACATGATGATACTCCGGCACAAACGCTGAACGAGCCAATGGTTGAACAAGAAGATACCAGCATGAGCGAGACCGGAGATTCAGACTTCGATGACGACGAAGAGCGTGATGATCTTATGGTGCTTGATGGTATTGGCCCTGCGCTACAGAATCGGCTGTACGCATTTAATATCAGAACGTACAAAAAGTTGGCCAGCCTCGATGAAATAGAAATCGAAACGCTGGAGCGACAACTGGATGACAACGAAGGTTTGAGTGTTTCCGATTGGGTCAGACAAGCACAAGAGTTGGAGAAACCGCTTTAATGGATGCGTTTGTAGCTCTTTACTTATTTATGTTGGCGGGTATTACCGGCTATGTCCTTATAGCCAGTGTGCCTTCCATTTTGCACACACCGTTGCTGTCAGGCTCGAATTTTATCCATGGCGTTGTACTTGCCGGAGCAATGGTTGCATTGGGGCACGCCGATGGTGCGTTGCAAACCACCATCGGGTTTATTGGAGTGGTGGCCGCTACTGCTAATGTGGTTGGTGGTTATGTGGTCACAGATCGAATGTTGGCCATGTTCGAATCGTCAGCAAAACGCAATCAGCGACGACTGGAAGAAGAGAGCAGGCTGCTTGCCGAACGGGACAATCCCGATCAGGGTAAGTCAGACAATTCTGATGAATCCGAGCAAGATTCGACCAGTAGCAATAGAAGTCAGTCCGAATGATTAATTCGACCTCGTTTGTTATCAACCTGGCCTATTTTTTCTCGGCCGCTTTATTCATTTATGGTTTGCGGCGCATGAGCTCGCCGATCAGTGCACGCACAGGAATATGGATTGCAGCGATTGGCATGTTACTGGCCGTTGCCGCCTCATTTTCCCATCCAAATATTACGGACAACCATTGGTTGATTGTATTCGCCATGCTGATTGGTGGTGGCCTGTCATATGTTCATGCCAAGCGTGCTGCCATAACAGACATGCCGCAAATGATCGCTCTGTATAACGGACTTGGCGGCGGTGCTGCTGCCACTATCGCCGCTGTAGAGATGCTTCGAGCGGCCGAGTATGGTGCATCTGAGCGAATTCTTGGGGTTGTTGGTGCGCTCATTGGGTGTATCGCATTTTCAGGGTCGATACTGGCATTTGCCAAGCTCAGTGGTTGGGCAAAATTCGGCAATTGGTTTTCAAATCGTCAAACCGCCTACGTTGCCATGATGGCCTTGGTACTCATGCTGGGTTTTATTCTGGCCTTTTCGAATACCGCTCACCCCATTTTATTGCTGATGTTTTTCAGTTTGGCTTTATTGTTCGGCATTTTCATGACATCGCCTATTGCGGCAGCCGACATGCCTGTACTGATCTCTCTTTACAACGCCGCAGCCGGTCTTGCTGTTGCATTTGAAGGGTATGTGTTGGGCAACCCTGCGATGATGGTTGCCGGCACGCTTGTGTGCGCAGCCGGGGCGGTGTTAACAAGACTGATGGCCAAGGCTGTGAATCGTCGGTTAAGTGAGATTTTGTACTCTGGTTTTGGCATTGCACATGAGATCAGTGAGGCTACAACACAATACAACCACGTTAATGAAGTAGATGCCGCTGATGCGGCCGTTAGCATGGCATTCGCAGAACAAGTACTAATAGTACCGGGCTATGGCATGGCGGTAGCTCAGGCGCAACACAAGGTTCAGGAACTGACTCAGTTGCTTGAAGAACGTGGTGTTAGCGTGCAGTTCGCCATTCATCCAGTTGCCGGGCGAATGCCTGGACACATGAATGTCGTGCTGGCTGAAGCCGGGGTGGCGTACGAGAAAATACTGGATTTGGCTGAAATCAACAGTGAGATGAGCAAAATTGACGTGGCATTGGTAATTGGTGCCAACGATATTGTCAATCTATCTGCTCGTACAGATGAAAAAAGTCCACTACACGGTATGCCGATTCTGGACGTGGATGAAGCACACAGCGTTATTGTGCTCAAGCGTGGCGATGGGAAGGGCTATGCAGGCATGGATAATCCGTTGCTGCAACATGGCAAAACACGAGTGCATTTTGGCGATGCACGCGAGTCTGTACAAAAGATGATCACTGCTCTCAAAGCTCTGGATTGACCATTATTTAGTACTAATCTATATGGATAGTTCGTGAGGCCGTAAAAATCACTTTTAGCCACATAAATAGATCAGAAAATTGCGTGAATTACCCTTGACTAAACCCGTTTTTTTCCGGTTTATGCACAGCTCGAAAATTATTGCCAGCAATCGTAATTTCGTGTAGTTGTAGATCTGATCAGATTAAGAAGGTGCTCTAACTTATTAATATTTAAGAATAAATATGATTTGTACAAAATCGTGCCAAATCAACTAAATACGCTTTTTTACGTGGTTTTTTTGTTTTTCTCTATTTAATCCACAAGGTTATCCACAGAATTTGTGGATAACGATTCTTGGTTTGACAAAGCATGTGAACGATACTACCAACGGCGGAACGTGAGCCCTGTTTTTGGTTGTTCAGAAGTCGCGCATAACCGATTCTTACTACCTTTTGGTACGTAATATTCAACGTGAATTTGGCCAGGGAGATCGTGAATCCAATCGATCAACCCACTGACTATGGGATAATTTGGCAATTACCCCGCATCCATCGCTGCATGAATTCTGCTGATCCCCAATCATTTGCCTTTGTGCAGGTCGCTGTGCCGACGCCGTTGCACCTGGTATTTGATTATCGCTGGCATGCAAATCGGCCACTGATTCCGGGTTCGCGGGTCAAAGTCCCTTTTGGGCGTCGCACAGTGGTGGGCATTGTGATTAAGGGGATGCACGAATCAACTTATCCAGCCAATAAGCTTCGCTCGATTATTGACGTATTGGATACGGACGCCATACTGCCCGACGATGTCATGTCGCTACTGCAGTGGGCAAGCCGTTATTACCACCATCCCATTGGTGATGTATTGTGTTCGGCCTTGCCGGTACTGCTGAGGCAGGGTAAGCCTGCAACGCTTGCGCAACGCGAAATTTTTCGATTGGCTCAACAATCATCTGCGCCGCCACCGTCGGCAAAAAAAGCACCCTTACAACACAACTTGTACAAACTGCTGCTTGACGCTGAATCGCAATATGTCGATGCCTTTACCCTTGCCGCAGTGAGCACTCGATGGCGCAGTGCACTCAAACCTATGGTTGAGCGTGGGTTGGTGGAAGCCGACACCAACATGGTGTTGCCGTCCAACAAAGCAATAGATACTGGGCCTGAATTAATTGCAGAACAACAAACAGCGGTAGCCGCCATTACAGCAACACTGGGGCAATACTCCCCGTTTTTATTGAATGGGGTAACAGGCAGTGGAAAAACTGAAGTTTACCTGCGTTGTTTTGAACCTGTGCTTGAGCGCAAACAACAAGTACTGATTCTAGTGCCAGAGATTGCGCTGACGCCGCAACTGATGCGACGGTTTCAGCGGCGTATCAGTGGGTGTCTGGTGAGTTTGCATTCTGCCATGAACTCAACGGAACGCATGCAGAATTGGTTGTTGGCCGCGAAAGGGCACGCCGATGTCATCATCGGCACCCGCTCAGCCGTGCTTGTGCCATTGCCTCGCTTGGGGTTGATCATCATCGATGAAGAGCACGATGGCTCACTAAAGCAACAGGATGGGTTTCGGTATCATGCGCGCGATTTGGCCATGGTTCGCGCTCGTGACTGTGCATGTCCCATAGTGTTGGGCACGGCAACGCCATCGTTTGAAACTTTGAACAACGCTGCCACTGGCCGTTACACAGAACTGAATCTGACCATTCGAGCCGGAGATGCGAAGCCGCCAAAACTCGCCTTGCTCGACATTCGCCGCAGGCCGCTCATTGAGGGTATGAGTGATCGGCTTTTTGATGAGATCGATAAACACCTCGAGGCTGGCAATCAGGCGTTAATCTTTATTAATCGTCGCGGTTTTGCGCCAACATTACTGTGCAACGATTGTGGTGCTTGCGCAGATTGTCGTCGGTGTGATGCGCACATGACCGTTCACGCCAAGCGTGCCCGCCTGCGTTGCCATCATTGTGGTTCGGAGCGCCCGGTTCCGCAAGGGTGTGAAAGTTGTGGCTCAGAGGAGCTCGATAGAATTGGCTATGGCACAGAACGTATTGCTGCAGCGCTTGAAGCGCGGTATCCCGACGTAAATGTGGCGCGAATCGATCGCGACAGCACTCGCCGCAAGGGCGCATTACAAGCTCAACTCGACGCCGCCACCAGCGGTGAGGCGCAACTTTTGGTAGGCACCCAAATGTTGGCTAAAGGGCATCATTTTCCGGGTGTAACGCTTGTGTGTATTCTTGATGCAGACCGCGGGTTGTTTGGCACTGATTTTCGCGCGCTGGAACAAATGGGACAACTGATTGTGCAAGTCGCGGGTCGAGCTGGTCGAGAGAAGAAACAAGGCAGTGTACTGATTCAGACACGCAACCCGGATAACCCGATGATGCAAACCTTGGTTTTAGACGGCTACGCATCGTTTGCCCGGGTTGCACTTGACGACCGGCGCCTGGCAGCGCTGCCGCCCTATGCTTATGTTGCGCTGGTTCGTGCCGAAGCGCCCGATGTAGAATCGCCAATGCAATTTCTTCGTGATGTATCGAAACGTTTATCGAATCCGGCAGTGGAAGGCGTGTCCATTTTGGGACCGGTTCCGGCGCCAATGGAACGATTGGGCGGAAAATATCGTGCGCAATTGTTGCTCCAATCGATGCGGCGTTCGTCATTGAACGAAACCCTTTCACGTTTAACCGCTAACCTGGATACGCTTAAAGGTGCACAACGCATGCGTTGGTCTATTGACGTTGATCCTGTGGATTTGTTTTAGCTTGTGAGCACAACTGTTTTTTTGGCCGTGATCGGTGCTGCTTTGTTGCACGCCTGCTGGAATGCATTGGTCAAAGGCGGTTCGGACAAGTTACTGGGGATAGGTGCTGTCATCATTGGCCATGTGCCTTTCGCCCTTGTATGCCTGATGTTTGTGCCAGCGCCAAAACCTGAGAGTTGGCTATTGTTGTGTGCGGGCATTGTTTTGCACACGGGCTATCAATTCTTTTTACTGCACTCATACAAGCTTGGTGATTTAACGCAAGTCTACCCAATAGCGCGAGGGTCGGCGCCTTTGTTGGTTGCGTTGTTTTCAGTTATGGTATTGCAAGTTGAACTGAGCAAGCTTGAGGTATTGGCAGTTACTGTCATTGGCTTGGGGATAGTGAGTCTAGGCTTGGTTAGAAAAGCCGACGGTCAGCGAAATTTGGTGGCGGCAGTTTCTGCACTCATCACCGGCTGCTTTATTGCATCCTATTCGCTGGTCGATGGCACCGGCGCACGAATATCCGGCTCGCCTGTTGGTTTTTATTCGTGGCTGTGTATTGCCAATGGTATTGTAATGAGTATTTATATACTGGCGGTGCGCCCGAAGATACTCAAGCAACTGGTGACATCTCACGTGGCGCTATTTATCGTTGGCGGTGGTGCATCTTTCGTAGCCTATGCGACAGTTACCTGGGCGTTTACCCAGGCACCCATTGCACTGGTTACCGCCTTGCGTGAAACCAGCATCGTGTTTGCATTGCTGATCGGCGTGTTCTTTCTAAAAGAGCGCATTGATCTTGTAAAAGTATTTGCTTCATTTACTACATTGGTGGGTGCTCTATTGCTACGTTTTGGCAAATAGAATTTATGGAATGTATTTCGCATGAACCGATTTGACCGAGTAACCTCACTGTTACTCATGCTGCAAACGCGTTCGGTGGTTACGGCTGGTTTCTTGTCCGAACATTTTAATGTTACCGAACGCACCATTTATCGAGACATTCGAACACTTGAGAATGCGGGCGTACCTATTGGCTCTGAAGCAGGTGTCGGGTATTTTCTGGAAAAAGGTTATCGCCTGCCACCGGTCAGTTTTACGCTCGATGAAGCCGCGTCGTTATTGCTCGGGGAAAAACTACTGAGCACCAGTCTAGATCAAAACTCACACGGCGACTATAAACAGGCGCTCAACAAGGTGCGGGCGGTGTTGGATGTATCTGATAAAGACTATTTAAGCTCGCTTGATGCAGACATCGAAGTTCTGGAAATTAATGAAAATGTTGACCAATCTGAACATGATGACCGGTGGTTGCGAGAGTGTCGAAGTGTTTTAGTGCGACGACAAATCGTTCGCATAGCCTATGCTGCGCAAACCGCAAAAGAGGCCACCTCGCGAAACATAGAACCAATTGGATTGTTTTACTACAGTCGACACTGGCACTTGATTGCCTGGTGTCGGTTGCGCGATGACTATCGCGATTTTCGATTGGATAGAATTGTGGAATTTGAGCCGCTGCATGAACAGTTTCCTCGCCACAGTCGCGATACGTTGCAAGATTATCTGGCACGGCAACGTTCTGAACATGAATTAAAAGAAATAACACTGCTTTTCCAGCCAGAAGCGGCTCGACACGTCGGCGGGCTTCGATACATGCATGGTTTTATCAGAGAAGAATTAGTTGATGACGGTGTGCTGATGTATTTTATGACGTCTTTTCCGCAATATATGGCGCGTTGGTTGTTGCAATACACAGGAGGTGTTCAGGTGATTAAAGGCGATGGTTTGCAGGAAGAACTGACGGTTTTATCTGAGGAATTGGTAGCACACTGGCAAACATAAATTGCTGCGTTTTCAATTATCGAGTAGCAGATGCCCAAGTGTGGATTGCGCTTTTTCATAGCCATGATCTATCAGTCTCGATGCAGACCTGAAATCCAGAATTCCGCAATTGTTTCTCGATATCGTTATTAAGTGATCAGGTGGGTATGCTGCGAGTTTCTGGCTGGCAATAGCGCTTTGCATGGTATCAAATGCTCCGTCAACTACTTCATACATGTTGGAATCGGGTTCGATGTCATCGTCATTTTTATCAATGAGCCTATTGAAAAATTCAGTAATCTGATTTGATAGCGGCGACAAATCTTCAGATTCAGCCCTGTTCTGTTTGAGATTATTATCAGTATTTGTAAGAACATGCTTAGCTTCTGGTTTTCCGCCCAGGTTAACCGCAATTGTCAGGTCGGTTGAATCAGACAGAGTTGGCCCAATGGGTACTGGATTTAGAATTCCTCCGTCTATGAGCTCTACACCGTGGCGTTTGACAGGTGAGAAAAACAGAGGAAGTGATATTGATGCTCGAATAGCGTCAAACAACGGACCATTGTTTATCCATACCTCTTTTTCATTTTTAATATCTGTAGCAACGGCTGTGTATTTAACGGGTAAATTTTCTATTTGCTGATCACCAATCAACTCGGTCAAGGTGGCGATGATTTTATCTCCTTTCACAAAACCCCCTTTGTGCCATGAAACATCCAGAAGGTTGATGATATCTACCGTATCCAGGGCTCGTACCCAATTTTCAAAAATGTCCAGTTTGTTGGCTGCGTGTGTACCACCGACCAAAGCACCGATTGATGAGCCGGATATGGATTCAATGTTGAAGCCATGCTCTTCGAGCCAATGTATAACACCTATGTGAGCCATGCCTCGTGCGCCGCCGCTCCCTAAAACCAGAGATACACTGAATTTGTTCTTTGAGCTGTTGCTATCTGTGCTCATATCATTACTCGATTAATTGGCATTGTCATTATTTTATTAGGGTAGATGATCATAAACCGTTTGTGTAAACAGCTTATGAAAAGTGGGGCACTGCGCGCCAGCATTGAGAACACCACCCTATTCGGGTAAACATTCTGTTCAGCCAGCAAATAAACACTTGAGTTTGTGCGAAAGGCGAATTGGGTCGTGATAACCCTCCTGACAAAGGGCTGTCAGTAGCTTCAGGCACAGTGGTTTCAACGGTGAGACGCACCGTCAGCAAACTAACTGGAGCAAATCGTATGAACATGAATATTCAAGCATCAAACAGTGTCAGTGTCATTGCAATCGCGCTGCGAACCACTCTTGCAAACATCAATCAGGATGTTGGCGAATTGCCAGACAAATTGTCGGCCGATCTTATTCCAGCCGGCATACTGCCAACAGGTCCAATGATGTTTTTGTACGATGGTGTCACCCCGGATCCGCACAAAGAATTCGACTTGCGCATCGGATTACCCGTTTCCACTGACGATGTAGCTCGTTACAAAGGGCCGTACAAAAGCTACCGACTTGAGCCGTTTCATTTTGTAGAAACGGTGTTGCACGGCGATGTTGCGCAATTGGGCCCAAATGCTTACGAGCCGTTGTTGTCCAATATTGGCAAGGCAGGGTTGAAAATGACTGGCTTTTCGCGTGAGGTTTATCAGAACTTTGTCGATCTTGATTCTGATGACAACGAGACGCGTGTGCAAATCGGAGTGCAAGCTGCATAGGTTGCAAACCCGTGTGGTGTCTGAAAACCGTTGGCACGGCTTATGGCCGTTTTCCTATCAGACCACGCAACAGGTTTCAACCTACTGAAATTAGGGTCCAGAACGGCACTGATAGAATAAGCCCTATTTGGCAAATTGCCTTGGGGCTTATTCATGAACGTCAATGATGATTTTTCCAAGCGTGTGGTCATGCACGCCGAGTCAATTGAATGGGAAGACTCGCCAATGCCCGGTGTGCATCGCAGGCGGCTCGACAGAGTGCAGGGCGATCTTGATCGGGTTACTACCATTGTTCGCTACGCACCCAACAGTCAGTTTTCATCACACGTGCACACAGGCGGCGAAGAATTTATCGTACTGGACGGCGTATTTGAGGATGACTACGGTGATTGGCCGGTGGGTTCATACATTCGCAATCCACCGGGGTCGAAACATACCCCCGGCTCCAAGCCGGGATGCATCATTTTAGTCAAGCTGTGTCAGTTCGACCCCGATGATCGCACCTTTGTGCATGCAAACTTATACAAACTGGGTTCGGTCGCAGAAGCCAACAGGCCTGGCGTCAGAAGCTCCCCGCTATACAAGGACCATCAAGAAGAGGTCTGTTTCGAATTTTGGGAGCCCGGAACAAGTGTATCCATGGCGGCTGATAAAGGTGCTGAAGTATTTGTTATTGAGGGTGGGTTTCAGGATGAAGCGGATGAGTTATTGAAGCATTCCTGGTTACGTATTCCCTCTGGTGGGCATCTTCATGCAACTGCCGGATTGAACGGTGCAACGGTTTGGATTAAGCGGAACCACCTTCAATCGATGGTTTAGTTGAAGAACACGATATTTTTAATCACTCATTAAGGCTTACAAGAAACAGTGTTCAAATTTCCAGATGGGTCCCCAGCAACATCGGCCGATCTGGGTACCAATAGTCGAATTGAACTTATTGCCATGACAACCGGTGTTGGGATAGTTACGGCAGATGAGGTCGTTATCATTGAGCGTTAATTCGTGGCTAATCACTGGCCTGAACCCTGTTAAACTTATAGGTAAGTAATCCACTCCTTTTTGGTCGTCAGTGAAAGCGTTAATCGAACAGCATCTGGCCAGCGCTCTGGCTTCATTAAAAGCATCAGGCACTATTCCCGACAATCTCGACCCCAAGATTGCCGTTACGCGCACACGCGATCCAGCGCACGGTGATTTTGCCAGTAACCTTGCGATGATGCTTGCCAAGCCTGCGGGTAAGCCCCCGCGCGATATTGCACAGTTGTTGATTGATGCGTTACCTGAGAATAATGACATTCGCGAAGTGGCCATTGCAGGCCCTGGGTTTATTAACTTTTTCCAGAACGATGCTGCCGCTTCGTCGGTTGTTGCAACGGTGCTTGAACAGGGAGAAAAATTTGGCACCTCCAGTAAAGGTGCGGGTCAGCGTTGGCAAGTTGAGTATGTATCGGCCAATCCCACCGGGCCACTGCATGTCGGTCATGGTCGGGGAGCCGCGCTGGGGGCAACCATGGCGAACATGCTCAGTGCCATCGGTTTTGATGTGCAGCGCGAGTACTACGTTAACGATGCGGGTCGACAAATGGATATTCTGGCGGCCAGTGTCTGGCTGCGGTACCTGGAATTGTGTGGTGAGTCTTTCGACTTTCCTGCCAATGGCTACAAGGGCGAGTACGTCAAAGACATTGCCAATACACTCAAAGATAAAGTCGGTAACAGCCTTCATCACTCCAGTAATGTCATTTTCGATTCTGTTGTACCCGATGAGCCTGCAGGCGGCGATAAAGAAGCCCATATCGATGGAGTCATTGCGCAGGCGCGTCAGCTGTTAGGTGAGCACTATGCTTCTGTGTTCGACCTTGCTCTTGTTGCCATTCTTGAAGACATCAAAGAAGATCTCGGTGAATTTGGCGTTATCTACGATCAGTGGTTTAGCGAACGAAGCCTCACCGATCACGTTAAAACCGTTGTTAAAAAACTGGACGATGCGGGACATTTATACGTAAAAGAGGGTGCAACCTGGTTTCGCAGTACTGATTTTGGTGATGAGAAAGATCGAGTGGTTGTGCGCGACAATGGTCAAACCACTTATTTTGCGTCAGACATCGCTTATATCGACAATAAGCTGGAGCGTGGATTCGATAAGGTGCTGTATGTATTCGGAGCAGATCATCACGGCTACACCGATCGAATGTTTGCCGCCTGTGAAGCGTTAGGTCATCCACGCGACAAGCTGCAATTTTTGCTCATTCAGTTTGCCATTCTTTACAAAGGTGGTGAACGGATACAAATGTCCACGCGATCGGGTTCGTTTGTGACTATTCGAGAACTGCGCGAAGAGGTAGGCAAGGACGCAGCGCGTTATTTCTACGTCATGAGAAAATACCAGCAACACCTGGATTTCGATCTCGATCTGGCTAAATCGCAAAGTAACGATAACCCGGTTTACTACGTACAAATGGCGCATGCTCGAATCTGCAGCGTTATGCGACGTTGCGAGCAGCTGGGCATGACATACGACCAATCGGCCGGCCTCGCGTCTCTGTCTCTGCTGACCGAACCCGAAGAAGCAGACCTGTTAACGCAACTGGCAACCTATCCGGAATTACTAGAACGAGCGGCTATAAACCATGAGCCGCACCAGCTAACAACCTACTTGCGCGATCTGGCAAATGGTCTACATTCATACTATAACGCCCACAAAACCCTCGTCGAGAATGACGAACTGCGTCAGGCAAGGCTGTGCTTGATGAACGCGGTTCGACAGGTTTTGCACAATGGGCTGACGCTGATCGACGTATCAGCGCCTGAAATAATGTAGAAAATAGTGGCTTCAGATTTAGAAAATGGCTTCAGAATCAGATAGTGCGGGCAGTTCGCGCTACTTTATACTCGCGCTTGGCCTGTTAGTAGGGTTTGTCATTGGCTTCGTGATGCTGCTATCGCGCCTGCCTGTTGACAGTAGCTTGAGCGATTACCACCCGACACAGGTTCTTGGCAACGACAACCGCGAAAATGGAAACTATGATTTCTACACCGTGTTGCCTGATCAGGCCGATGGTAACTTGCCGGTGCAGGAAGTTATTCCGCCGCAGCGAGCCGCTGTTGTTAAGCCTGCTACCCGGGTTGTCCCAGGCGATATGCACGATACACGGGTGCGTAACCTTGCCGCAGAAACCTATGCCGAAATTCCCGCCAGTAGCATCGGTCAGGAATCTTACTATTTGCAGGCAGGAAGCTACAGCGCAGCGACTGACGCCGAGCGCATGCGTGCTGCTGTGCTGATGCTGGGGTTCGAAGCGTTTATCGTCAAACGCCAAGACGCCAATGGCGCGGTTGGTCACCGGGTGCGCATAGGCCCATTCTTCGATCAGAACCGGTTGACTGAGGCGAAAAAGCGATTGCGTCGTGGAAACGTACCTTACGATATAATTCGCGTGACCGGATAGTTCTGACAATATTGTCCCAACATTGTTAGGCTAGTGTGGTGTGACAAACAAACACCACTCCAGCTTTTTTACAATAACCGACCGTTCAAATGATTATTGACGCCGCCGACTTGCACCGGCGCATTGATCAGTGCATGCAAGCCGATCGACATCGACTTCGTCGCCGCATCAAGCCCCTGGCCGGTAAATCCGGTAACTCAGACAAAGCCGCCGCCTCATTGTTAAAAGACATTGATGCATCCGTGGCGCGCATGGCTGTGCGTAAAAACAATCGGCTAAACCCGAATTACCCTGACGAACTGCCCGTAGTTCAGCAGCGTGACGCGATACTGGAGGCGCTGTCCAAGCATCAAGTGATCATCATTTGTGGTGAAACGGGCTCGGGTAAAACCACGCAATTACCCAAAATGTGTCTTGAGTTTGGATTGGGTACAGCCGGTTTTATTGGTCATACGCAGCCACGTCGTATCGCTGCTCGCAGCGTGTCGTCACGTATTGCCAGTGAACTTGGTTCGACGGTGGGTGAAGCGGTTGGCTTTAAGATTCGATTCACCGACCAGGTTAGCGATCGTACTCATATTAAACTGATGACCGACGGCATCTTGCTGGCGGAAATTCAGCGCGACCCGTTTTTGAATCAGTACGATGCCATTATCATCGATGAAGCTCATGAACGATCGCTGAATATTGATTTTCTGCTGGGGTATTTAAAAAACCTGCTGCCGCGTCGGCGCGATTTAAAACTCATTATTACCTCAGCCACTATCGACCCTGAACGTTTCTCGCGACATTTTGATGATGCGCCTATTATTCTGGCCGAAGGACGTACTTATCCTGTCGAATTGCGTTACGAGCCAATGCAAAGTGCTGACGGCGATGCGCTCGACGATGTTGATTTACCCACGTCGATTGTACAAGCATGCGAGACGCTGATTAAGGAGCGTCATCATGATGTGTTGGTGTTTTTGCCCGGTGAACGTGATATTCGTGAATTGGCCGAGCTGTTCAGTAAAACCGCGTCGTCATCACAGGTACTGCGCAGTGTCGAGGTAGTGCCACTATTCTCGCGACTATCGAATGCAGATCAGAACCGCATTTTTCAAAAACACACGCGGCCTCGCATTGTCCTTTCAACCAATGTTGCAGAAACATCGTTAACGGTTCCGGGAATTCGAGCCGTAGTCGATGCAGGTTATGCGCGTATGTCTCGCTACAGTGTGCGCAGCAAGGTGCAACGACTGCCAATTGAAAAAATTTCACAAGCTTCAGCGAATCAACGCATGGGGCGATGCGGGCGTGAAGCCCCCGGTGTTTGTATTCGCTTATACAGTGAAGAGGACTTTAACGCCCGACCCGAATTCACCGAGCCTGAAATTCTTCGAACCAATCTATCGTCAGTCATACTGCAAATGGCGTCCATGCGCTTGGGCGATATTGATCAGTTTCCGTTTGTTGAATCTCCAGACCCGAAATTTATAAATGATGGTTACCGAACCTTGCAGGAACTTGCCGCTATCGATGGCAATCGCAAGCTCACCAAACTGGGTCGGCGGCTAGCTCGTTTACCAGTCGATCCGCGCCTTGGCCGTATGTTGATTGCAGCAGCCGATGAAGGGTGTGTTTCAGAAATGCTGATCATCGTTAGTGCGTTATCCGTACAGGACCCGCGCG
Organism: uncultured Granulosicoccaceae bacterium; assembly: GCA_938045275.1. Lineage (GTDB taxonomy): Bacteria > Pseudomonadota > Gammaproteobacteria > Granulosicoccales > Granulosicoccaceae > Granulosicoccus. Next base: position 4,349 of record CALIMV010000309.1, on the reverse strand, counting down.
AAAGGCCGTTTGACAAGCGTGCAGCGGCGGATGAAATGCATGCCGAATTCAACCATGAAAAATCTGATTTTATGGCATGGCTTGCCATGTGGTCTTTTGTTACTGTACAAAAAGAGCGGCTGTCAAATTCTCAGTTTCGAAAAATGTGTCGCCAACGTTTTATTTCAGCCTTGCGCGTGCTTGAATGGATGGATGTACGTGTGCAGTTGCAACGCTTGTGCAAGGAATTAAAGCTTGTACAAAATACCACTGAAGCACCTTACGAAAATATTCACAGGGCACTGCTTACCGGTTTGTTGGCCAACGTGGCGGTTAAAACGGACAAGCACGATTATCTAGGCACGCGTAATCGACATCTCTCTATTTTTCCGGGTTCTGGGTTGTTTAAAAAAGGCCCTAAATGGATTATGTCAGCTGAGATCGCTGAAACCAGTAAATTGTATGCCCGACAAATTGCGGCTATTGAGTCTGATTGGATAGAACGATTGGCGGTGCATTTATTATCTCGAACCTATCGAGATGCACACTGGCAGAAAAAACTCGGTACGGTTGGCGCTTATGAGCAATCGACCTTATACGGTCTTATTATCAATCCGAAAAAGCGGGTTAACTATTCGCCAATCAATCCGGTAGAGTCGCGAAACATATTTATTCGCGATGGCCTGGTTGAGGGTGGCCTTAAATCATCCGGGGATTTTTATCGCCATAACCTTGATTTGCTTGAAGAGGTTACCGCACTCGAAGAGAAATCGCGTCGGCGCGACATCGTTGTTGATCATGAAGAGATGGTCCGGTTTTACGACGCCATTATTCCAGAAGATGTTTGTACGGCTGCATCGTTCGAGCAATTCAGAAAAAACTTTGAGCGCGACACACCACGAGGTTTGTATTTTTCGAAAGATCAGTTACTCACAGACGATTCGATCGAAGTCAGCAGCTACGATTTTCCAGACCAAATGGAAGTAGGCTCAATGGTTTTGCCTCTTCGGTATCACTTCGCACCAGGCGAGGAAGATGATGGCGTTACGATGACCATTCCAGTTGAAGTGGTTAACAGAGTTTCAGTGGCACGGTGTGAATGGCTGGTTCCAGGCTTGATCGAAGAGAAGGTCACGTTGCTGATTAAGTCATTGCCAAAAAACTTACGCAGAAATTTTGTACCAGCGCCAGACTATGCGAACAAGGTGCTGAAAAACCTTGTCCACGGTGAGGGCACTTTGGTGGTGGAGATGGCGAATCAGCTTCGCGCTCTAACAGGTGTTGAGGTACCGCGCGGTGAATGGGATATTGACAGCTTGCCGTCTCACTTAAGTATGCGGTTTCAGCTGATCGATGCTAACGGTAAAACGCTTCGTACCGGTCGTGATCTGGAACACTTGCAAAGTGAGTTTATCGATCAAGTTGAGCAAACCTTGCTGCAGCACAGCGATACCAGTATTGAGCGCGATGAAATCACTGATTGGAATTTTGGTGATTTGGCTGAAACGGTCGATATTGAAAAAAGTGGTATCACCATGCAAGGATATCCGGCTTTGCATGCGGTTAAAGGTTCGGTCAGTATAAAGTTGTTTGCCAGTGAGGCTGCGGCTAATGCCTCCATGCCTGGCGGATTACGATTACTGTTCAGGCACGTGTTGCGTGATGAAATAAAGTATCTGCAACGGCGCTTGCCGGGTATCGATGTGCTAAGCCTTCGTTTTTCACCGTTTGGTAACAAGCAAACACTCATCGACGACATCATCGACGCTGCACTTGATCATGTATTTATAAAAGATGAACCGTGGCCGCGCACCCGTGAAGCTTTCCAGCACCGGCTGGAGTCTAATCGCAAACAATTGGTTAGCGTAGCCAATGAGCTTTGTGAGGCGACAGCGGCTGTTTTTGAGCAACACCGGCTGGTTGCCAAACGCATTGAGGGGTCTGTATCGCTGAGTTGGGTTGAAGCCATTGGTGACATAAAAGACCAAATTGCACAGTTGCTCTTTCCAGGTTTTGTCACGGTTATTGGTTTGCCCCGAATGAAACGTGTGTCGGTGTACTTTCAGGCAATGGACAGACGGCTCGACGGCATTGACCAATCCCCCGACAAAGATCGCCGAGCGCGGGCTGAACTGCTGCCAATTTGGGAGCAATTCAAGGCTTTACCGGCGGTTCGAGAAGATATTGCTGGCTATGCTGAAATTCACACGGGTTTACGGTGGGCATTTGAGGAGCTGAGAATCTCATTATTTGCACAGGAACTGGGCACTTTAGAGAAGGTTTCCGTGGCTCGGCTTGAGAATAGGCTAAGCAAACTAACCCGTTGAATTGAGCCTTGTAATTTAATTGCCTTGTAAATTCAGCACTGCTGTTACAAACTAATACGCGTCCAAATACCATCACCACTTGCGCACCATCAAATCACGTCTAGACTATGGTGAAGGAATGTAGATTGCGTTTTGGGGTCCCAGATGAAAAAAGTACTCGTAGGAATAGCCATATTGGTCGGATCATTCGGTGTGAATGCCAGTGGATTGGACATCGCATTGAGTAATGAGACGGCAAATGTGTCTATATTACTAAACCCTCCGTACCATTTTAGCGATGGTGGCGGGTCCGAGTTAGCGTTCGGTGGTTTTGTCAGCGAACAAGGCGATAGGCTTGGCCACATCAGCCTGATGGCGCGCGGTTATCGTTACTCTAACGGTACTTCTTATAGTCTGGGAACGGGTATGAAAGCCATTGCAGGCGATATTGCCATTCCAGAACTTGCCGATGCGCCTGAATCTGAAGAGGCGGTTGGTGCGGTGGCATTGGGTTTTCAGTTCGGGGTATTACTTGCATCGAGCCAGCACAACCCTATTGAACTGGCGCTTGAGGCGTATCATGCCCCGAGTATCACCAGCTTTTCAGACGCAGAGCGATACACCGAATTCGGTGGTCGGTTGCAAATTGATGTCATCCCGCAGGCACGCGCCTATGTGGGTTATCGTCGCATGCGATTTGATACTAACGACTACAGAGATGTGCGACTCGATCGAAGTGTCCACATTGGTATGAAACTTACATTCTAATTATTTAACCAATTGCTATGAGTGCCTAGAGTAGCGAATAGGCGCTGATACACCACTTTATTCAGGCTGGTTTGAGCCTTTCTCATCTGTTGACACCACATTGTCTCCTATCGAAGAACTCATTACGGTTATGGCGCGGTTGCGCGATCCTGAGAATGGTTGCGCCTGGGATTTAAAACAGAATTTCGCCAGCATTGCGCCGTATACCATTGAAGAGGCATATGAAGTTGCCGATGCTATCGCCAGAAATAATCTGCCTGATCTGCAGGATGAATTGGGTGATTTGCTACTTCAGGTCGTTTTTCATTCTCAAATGGCGCAGGAACAAGCTGAATTCAACTTTGATGATGTTGCCAACGGTATTGTGGCGAAACTGATTCGACGGCATCCGCATATTTTTTCCGATGCAAAATTCGATAATCCTGATGATGTAAAAGCAGCATGGGAGGCAGCCAAAGCACAGGAACGATCGCTGAAAAATCAAACTGGGGATGAATCGGCTTTGGCTGATGTTGCGTTAGCGTTACCGGCGTTGTCACGGGCCGATAAAATTCAACAGCGGGCCGCTCGTGTCGGGTTTGACTGGCCAGATGTGCAGCCTGTCTGGGATAAATTGAACGAAGAGATTTCTGAAGTGCGCCAAGCGATTGCCAACGATGATACAGAGGCAGTCGAAGATGAAATCGGCGATCTGTTGTTTACCGTGGTTAATCTTGCCAGACACTTAAAGATCGACCCGGAAGTGTCTCTGTCTCGATCAACGGCCAAATTTGAAAAACGCTTCAGACGAGTCGAGCAATTGGCTGCAAATCAAGATAACAAATTGAGTGAGCTGGATTTAGCAGCGCTTGATGCACTTTGGGACAAAGCCAAAAAAGACAGCCAGTAAGGCCTGTTTTTAGTTAGCGACGTTAATCCCTGCAAGCCGTGATAAATTTTGGGTTTGGCTTAATAGAGTTAATTTTTACTGGCAGACCAAATCGGTTTACGCCGTACCGTACTGCGAATATAGCGAGCCGGGTCAAACGGTGAAGTATCAAAGTTACTTTTCTCACCGCTGATAAGTTCTGCCACAATTTTTCCCGTGATCGGACCGGTCATCAGTCCAATGTGTTGATGGCCAAACGCAACCCACACGTTGTTATGGTTTGGCGCTTTGCCAATGACCGGTTTGCTGTCTGGCAGGGTGGGGCGGTTGCCTTGCCATACTGGGTCTTCGGTGCGTTCACCCAGGTCAATCGCTTGTTTTATCGATGGTATTACCTGATTCAGTTGTGAATGATTCGGCGCAGCATC
>CALIMV010000308.1 GCA_938045275.1 uncultured Granulosicoccaceae bacterium | reverse complement strand
TATTTGGCAAAAATGCATTATCAAAAGTTTTGGCTAAATACGGTTTACTTGAAGCACGATTGAATCAAATAATCGAAACGTTTGGCCAATCAAAGAATCGAGGTATCAGTAGCTGGAAAAATTTGCACCGGTCCTCACAAGCCTATTTATTGTTGATTTTTTTCCCCGTAGCACTAGTAATATTCGTGGTAGCACTACTAATAAAAATTGTGCGGCTTCGTTTTTTACAGTTTATTATTGAAAAACTAATGCAAAAAATTTTGATGAAATGGTCTTCAAAAGCACAATCAAAACTAGTTGACTCGAAATTTGTTGAATCTCAACTGTTTGGGGCAAGACTAAAAAGTACAAAGAAAAATACAACGAAATGTAAAGATACGGAATCAGTGGGAATGAATTCAACGAAATTGCCGGATACTGGTAACGACAAAGATGACACTACTGGTCTTTAGATAAAGTATCAAATTGAGTCTCCCGTTTTTAGTACCGCCAGTGCGGTGTGGCATACAAACAATGCAAAGTCCAGATGCCCTGGCAAAGCGCCGTTGGCTGCGAGCATAGGTCATTTTGGCAAGAACAGTTTACCCAGCGGAGGAGGTTTTGGATGAACGTAGCGGTGTTGTTCGTATGCCAAACAACACGAGTGATTAATTTTGTTTTGGCTGGAGTTCGAAAACCGTTAAATGCTTAGTGAGAAAGCGCAGGCTTTGCTAAGGCAGTTTGATAAGTACCGGAATGATTCCACTGTCATGCGCCAGCCGTACACCACTAAGTGCTATAAATGCCAGTACAAAGCAGCCGCTGTCAAACAGTGATTTTTCTATTCGACTAACATCTGCCGGTACTTTTGTTTTGGTGGAATACAACTTAATCGATGGTATAAAGCGGGGTGTATTGTCGCAATACTCTTGATACGCCTCACCGAATAATTCGTGTAAATTCGACTCTTCTTTGGCAACAACAAAAGGATATATACCCACGTAGAAAATTAACAATAACGCCGCAATGACGATTGAGTGCGTCATGAGAACGAGGCCCAGAGCACCAATAAAGCTGAATACGTAAAGTGGATTTCTTACCATAGAATATGGTCCGGCACTGACCACTGAATTGTTCTTGTGTCCACCGATGTACATTATGCACCATACACGGCCAAGACAAGCCACCAGTAACAACGATAGGGCAATGCTATCAAGTATCCAGATTTTGGTTGCGGACAATTGCCAGCGACTAGCTGTGAACACGATGAGCAGCAAAACAACAGCCACAAACGCTTTTGATAGCGGTAACCGGTATTTTTCAAGTGTCGTTGAAAGAGCTGAGGCTTGTGTATTCGACACTGGAGAACCTGATTTGCTCACAAATGTTAATTTCCTGAAGTGCATGTGTTGCCAAAGGTTAGGCACGCTCAAATAATAGACGAAAATCGGCAGTACATGCGGTGTTACGATAAAATATTGGCTTACTTGAGTGCAATACAGCCAGTATTTGCGGCACTCATCTTTTTGACCCAATGGCCGAATACGTTACTGACCATTTCCTCCAAAAAAAGCTCTTTTGTATCAACGCAACCATTTAACGTGAATCGACCAAATTTTATCCCACTTAATGGCACACCAACGACAGCCTTTGGCCTGATGTTGGTGTCGTTTCTGTGTTTCGCCATTATGGACACATCGGCAAAGTGGCTTGTACTGGCAGCGATACCGTCATTACAGGTCGCTTTTCTACGCTATTTTGTGCATTTTATTTGGGTAATTCTAATTTACTTCCCCAAAAACGGAATGGCAATAACTCGCTCCCGTAATCCGCGATTGCAATTTCTGCGTGCTTTTTTATTGTTTAGCGCAACCGCATTCAACTTTACAGCACTAAAATACCTGCCGCTAACCACCACCACTGCGATCTTCTTCGCAGCGCCAATGCTGGTTTGTCTACTGAGTGTTCCCATCCTAAAAGAAAAAGTTGGCATTAAGCGATTCGTTGCGGTGGCTGTTGGCTTTGTAGGCGTATTGATAATAGTAGCGCCCTGGGAAGAGCAATTTGACTATCACATTTTCCTGGCTGTTGGCGCATTGTTCGGGGCTTCCGGCTATTTTATTATGAGTCGTGTCATTGCCGGTGTGGACTCTAACTCGGTTGCACAATTCTATTGCGCCGGGGTGCCATCATTGATTTTGCTGCCAGTAGTATTAACCATGTGGGAATGGCCAAGCACAGGACTTGATTGGGTGTTGTTGGTGCTGATTGGTAGTCTTGGCATGTTTGGTCATTCAGTACTTACCGCGGCACATCGTTTTGCTGAAGCCTCTGTTTTGGCGCCGACTGTGTATTCGCAAATTATCTACATAACGCTATTCAGTTGGTTAATATTCGACACTGTGCCAAACCTGTCAACCGCCATTGGCGTTGTCATCATTATTGCCAGTGGCGTGTATATCTGGAACAGGGAACGAGCACTTCAAAAACAGCAAACTACTATTCCGGCAGCATAACGCTAGTGGGCTAGGTGGCCGCACTGCGATTCAAAGAGGTTCGGGCACTCTCAAGATGATCCTTCATTGCATTCGCGGCGGTAACTGGTTCGCGAAGACGAATAGCCTCCAGAATGCTTCGATGCTGCTGATTGTAAAGTCCAATAGTATCTGGGTTCAGAATAACGCGGCGCATGTTCGACCATTCTTTCTGACTACGGACTGAATTAATCTGAGAAACTATCCAGATCAGAAGATTATTTTTGGTGGTTTCAGCCAGTAGGGCGTGAAAGGCTGTATCTGCTGAAGAAAATGCGGCCGGGTCGTTTAGATTGGATTCCATCGTTAAAAGTAAAGACTCTAATTCCTCCAGGTTGCTTTGGCTAGCATGCAAAACAGCAAGTCGACAAATATGCGGTTCCAGTGCAAAGCGCGCATCGATTAACTCCAGTGGCCGCGCACTGAAAATTACATTGCTACCCGACTCCGCAGAATCGAAAATAACGTATGTGCCGCTGCCTGCACGAATCTCTACCAAAGATTCTTCTGCCAGTTTATTCAGTGCCTCGCGAACGGTACCCCGCGCTACACCATAATGTTCCGCTAATACTCGCTCAGGCGGCAATCGCTCCTTCGCGCTGAGTTCACCATTTCTGATATCACGCCGTATTAGGCTGGCGATCTCTGCTGAGCCCACGCGGGTTTTTGTAGTCTCATTCACGACTGTGCTCCGACATTATTTGAATCCAATACTATTCCAATCAGGGGAAAATTGCAGCAAATATTGGATATTGGCCCAAAAGAGGTTGATTGTCGCTATGGTTCGGATTAATCTGCGATCTGTGACGCAGCTGTGCTTGGGAGTCACTTACAACCAAAAACGATGACAAAAATCGATCAAATCTAACAATGAATTCCGGTACCTGAACAAGAGTCGAAAAGCGTTGTTTTGGTGCCATGACTAATATCTTAGGAGATGCGATAGTGAGTAAAACTGATATAGAAGCGTTTGTTGAAGCGCCAGATAGAGACAAGATGGTTAAGGAGGTGCGTAAGCAAATCGACGCACTCGGTGTTGAATATCTCTATTTGCAGTTTGTGTCTATCACGGGTCGCATTTGCGGTAAGGGTATTCCGGCTGATCACTGGGAATCTATCGCTGAAAAAGGTTTTCAGTTAGTTTACGGCGCAACCATCAATTTGTTCACCAACCGGCACGGCGACTACATGGGCTACGGACCGGAAGCGGCTGAGCTTGTCGGCATACCCGAGGTGGAAACATTCTGCCAAATTCCATGGGACAAACGCGTCGCTCGTGTCTGGTGTACTTTGTTCAGAAACCGAGAAGAAAGGGAAGATCCAGGTCAATTTTTAACCTCTGATTGTCGCGGTAACCTGCAGCGGCTACACGCTGATTTCGAGAAGAAGCACAAGCTGCACTTACGTTCAGGTTTAGAGCCTGAAATGATGTGGCTCAAAAAAGACGAAAATGGTAAACCCAATGGTGGCTTTTCCGAGCCATATTGTTATCACATCGATCAGTTTGAAAGTCTTCGCCCGGTATACATGAAAGTACTCAAGTACTGTCGTGCGATGGGGCTTGACATGATTCAGGGAGATCACGAGGACGCGCCAGGGCAATTGGAGCTGAACTATACCTACGATTTGTGTACCAGGACGGCTGACCGGCTTACGACCTACC
>CALIMV010000307.1 GCA_938045275.1 uncultured Granulosicoccaceae bacterium | reverse complement strand
CTGATCGATGTTGGATACGATTGCGCTTCTACCCAAATCTGACCTAATGGGTCGTGCACGCTTGTGTTGTGCTCTGGGGTCAGGATTTCAACTCTTGCTATCGGGAGATGATTGGCGGGTTCTTCGGTTTCTGTAGCCGTGTGCTTAGGCGGTTTAACCGGCTCGGGCGCAACCAACAGTTGTGAAGGCAGGTTGTCGTTCTCATGTTCGTTGTCGTCATCGTCTCCCTCATCGTTGTCGTCGTCTTCGAATGGCGACTGTGCGTCGTTGGGTTCTGAATTGCGAGCGTGTTGTTGCCTAACGGCTTCGCTATTAATTGGTTCAGCATCTTCGGACGGCTGGTCGGTGAAAACGACGTTACCCTGGCTGTCTATCGATTTGTAAATGCCGCCAGCCACAGCCCACGGAGAAAGGGCTGCCAGTATTATGCTGACAATGGCCAAAACTGTGCACGGTTTGGCATATTGCGCACGAGTGTTTATAGGATTTTTAGCGTTAACAAATGGCGAACACATGAAGCTTGAAATGCACTTTTCGGTCCATCCATGTGATTAAAAGCGTCAATTCGTTAACTGACAATTGGCTACAAAGCGAGCCTGCCCAGGCAATGCCAGGCAGGTACTCAAATTGTTTGACAGGAACGGGAAGTCATCGGGGAATTGCTCAGTGTTAAGCCGTCAAGTACACGACTCTGAGCAAACCCCGATGAACGATCAAAAGGCCTTGAATCACTAGAGGTTCAGGCTACGAGCCACCACACTTTTTACGTCCGCCCTTACAAGCGGTAGTGATGGTGACCGATACCCAGGCACTGTTGGTTGCGCCGGCACTATTAATGCTGCGTATGTAATACCTGAATTGACCTGTACCCGGTGCGTCAGTGTAGCTGGTGCTGTTAGCAGGCAAGGTTGCTACCCGTGTATTTGACCTCCAGCGGTTACGCCCATTTTGATACGTTTCTCTGTACACCTGATAACTTGTCTCTGAAGCAACATCGCTCCAGTTGAGCGTGGCGGAACGATTATTATTGTTGGTCACCGTTAGATCTGCAACCGCAGCTGGTGGCTCAGGTGTCGGTTGCCCAGGCTCTGTTCGCGCACTGAACGCGGCGGAATACTGGGTTTCGTTACCACTAACATCGCGTGCCTTAACCTGCCAGCTGTATTCTGTGTCGGCAGCCAGTCCGGTGGCCGTATACGTTCTATCAGATGTCCACCCACTGTCTGCAGCAGTTTGACTAGCGAAATAGTATTCAACAGCGACACCAGAATCGTCAGTCGCGAAAGAGGCCTTCATGGACATGCTGCTGTCACTGATACCGGCTGGCGCTGTGGCGAAAGTCATTGGGTCAGGTGTTGGCGCAGTCGTATCCGGATCGGGCTCTGGGTCTGGATCAGGTTCTGGATCCGGATCTGGCTCTGGGTCCGGATCTGGCTCCGGATCGGGGTTACCAACGGGAATCACCCCGTTGACAAAATACTGGCCCTGACTTGCGTAGTCGCTATACGGGCTGAATTGGTTGCCAACGCCGCGAATGCCGATGTAGTAAGTGCCGGCTGACACAGATTCAAAAATACGTGCGTTGGTTTCATCCGTCGGATCCGACTCAGCCAGCATATTGCCACTGCCATCATACAAACTGAGGCTCACATCCAGATTGGTACCACGACTGCTGCTAGCCCATGCCGCCCAGGACGGGGTCACGGTAATGTCAATGGTGCCTTGACCAGAATTAAAACTGAAAAAATCGACATCATTCACGCTGTTAACGACGCCTTTGTTCGCAGTCACATTATTATTAAAATCTGTTTCTGGAGTTGTCGCGCTAATTGAGCCATCGGCACCGATTGAAAGTGCGGTAGCGCCATCAATGGAGTTTGCGTGATCATCTTGGCGCTCGCCCATCTTTTGCAACATGATAAGAATGTCGTCCTGTTGATTGTTCGCATTGGCGTATTCGCCCTTACTCCATTGACTGACATTGCGGTTGTATCCGGTTCCCATGATAGGTCCCCAGGAAGTGGCTCCAGTACCATGTCCGCCATAATAGCTAAGCGTGGACGTGCCATCATGAGCCAAGCCAAGATTGTGTCCAGCTTCGTGTGATGCTGCTTCCGTGATAAGGCGTACAATGTTAGAAAAATTGTTCGAATAGACCAGTGCTGGTGAGTAGTATTGAAAATTGCTTCGGCCAAATACATTGACATAAGCAACACCGCCAGCGCCGGATGCCGGCATTGGTACACCGTTGGCATCTGTGTTGGGTGTGATCAGAACGTGCACGGTATTTGGCCCAAACGATGCAGGTTCCTCGGTGGTGACGTCAACATCAAAAATGGCAAAGTCTTCGGCCATGCGATGCCAGGTTTCGGCAATTTGATTTAATTCGGTTGCACTGAATGATGTTTCAGACCCTTCTGAATTAAATGGCCTGGCCCTGTATTCCGTAGGCGCAGAACTACTACTATTCCAGGCAGTGTCTTTAATGACATGGCCATTGAAATCAACAAATATCACACTGCCAGCGTCGGGTTTGCTGTGCAGTGAGAAAGCCTCGGAAAAAGATATTTCACTGGTCGTTGTCAATGAAAAATCTTCGGTAATAGCGTTAATATTCGGAAGATCATCAGCATAGAAGACAGCACCCGAATCATCGACGCGCAGTTTATCGAAATCGGCTCGGGGAAAAGTGAATCCGTTTAACCACTTGATGGCTGTGTCTCTGGCTTGGGGGGGTAGTCGGTTAATGTCTCGCTTTAACTGACCGGGCGGAAGATCATTAAAGGTGACAGGAGGATTCCCCGCGTTTGGCGCTTGATTGTCTTGAGCCCAACCAGCGCTTGTCACCAACAGTGTTGTTAAAACCACCGGGAGGACTATTTGTTTAAATTTCATTCAGTAACCTTATTGTTGTTATAGCAATTTGACCAAATCAC
>CALIMV010000306.1 GCA_938045275.1 uncultured Granulosicoccaceae bacterium | reverse complement strand
AAACAAAGGCATTTCGGTCGAAATGAATATCTCCCAAAATACGGTCAAAGCGCATTTGGCCACGATATTCAAAATAATGGGTGTCCACAATAGAACCGAAGCGTTCTACTTTGCTGCCCGCGCTGGTATGCCACTGGATTAAAGCAGAAATCCAATAATATCAATAGCTAGCGGCATTGGAGCATCGTTTCCAATGCCGTTTTTCTTTCCAGTGCCATAAAAGAGCGCTGAAGCCGTTTTTCCAGCTCCCTGACCACCGCCCTACGCCTTGCTAATGTCTTCCCACTTTCTCCGGAATAAGCCCGCGTGGACTGAATCGCAGCGTTAATAGCAGTATTATCCCCATCGTCATCAACCGCATATGAGCGGCAGATTCCAATAAATGAGCTTTGAGTGCACTGTCGGCATCCATACCTGATGTGAGCACATCCATTAGCCACAGTCCCAGTGGTTCAGCCTCAATCCAGAAAAACCAGATGACAAAGCCACCCAATACAGCTCCCCAGTTATTACCAGAACCACCAACTATAACCATAACCCAGATAAGGAACGTGAATCGTAAAGGCTGATACGTGGCTGGTGTGAGCTGTCCATCGAGTGTCGTAAGCATTGCGCCGGCAATGCCAACCACAATCGAACCGAGCACAAACACTTGCAAGTGCCGGGCTTTGATGTCTTTTCCCATAGCGTTTGCCGACACTTCATTATCCCGAATGGCACGCATCATTCGTCCCCATGGAGATCGCAGTGCTTTCTCAGAAAGCCATAGCACGATAAGCAACACTGTAACGAACAAACCCGCATAACATAGCTTCACGAATATGCTGGAAAACGTCACCGGGTCTGCACCGTACTTCTTTGTTAATGACAAAAACCATTCACTTTTTTGCAAACCAATTTCGTACGGAACCGGCCTCGGCAAGCCAGTGACGTTCTTGACGCCACGTGTCATCCAGTCTTCGTGTTTGAGTACAGCGACAATGATTTCAGATATACCGAGTGTGGCTATCGCAAGATAATCTGTTCGAAGCCCAAGCGTAATTTTGCCAACCACCCAAGCCACTGCTCCGGCAAACAGACCACCTACAGGCCAGGCCAATATGATGGGTAGCCCCAGGCCACCCAGGTAACCTGTTGATGCCGGATTGACTTTCTCAATTGCGCCTGTAGCTGGGTCAACAACTGAGCGCATAATAAAATACCCAACGACACTGATGATCACTATGAGCATTGTTCGCAAGGGACTTTTGGACATTTTTTTAAAGCTGAATACAGCGGCCAGAATAGTGGCAATTAAAATGAACAGACCAACTATTACCCCAACGCCACCAGCGGACCAGGCTTCACGCACCGGAGAGACGGAAATGAGCATAGCTGCCAAACCACCCATAGCCGCAAAGCCCATGACGCCAACGTTGAACAGGCCCGCATAGCCCCATTGAATATTGACTCCCAAAGCCATGATCGCTGAAATCAGGCAAAGGTTCAGAATGGACAGAGCCAAATTCCAACTTTGATATTGCCCTACGAATACGATAAGGCACGCCATAATCAAAAACAGTGAGACATTTTTCACGGCCGTGTTCATACGCCTGTCCCCTTGAATATCCCGGTAGGTCTAAATAGCAGCACCAGCAATAATATGATAAAGCTCACCGCAAATTTGTAGTCGGTCGATAACAGCTGCAATAACCCCCCTGATACCCAATCTTCAGGAAGAATGTAGCCTGCGAATTTCTTGTACGCATAGGTCACTGTAATTTCTGAAAATGCAATGACAAAGGCGCCGGCAATGGCACCTAGCGGATTACCCAAACCACCAACAATAGCGGAGGCGAATATTGGCAATAGCAACTGAAAATAAGTAAACGGCTTATACGATTTGTCCAGCCCGTATAGGGTTCCTGCGATGGTGGCAAGCGCCGCTGTGAGAATCCAGGTAACCATGACCACTCGATCTGGGTTTATGCCTGATAACAGGGCAAGATCTTCATTGTCTGAATAAGCACGCATAGATTTACCGGTTCTGGTTCTATTAAGAAACCAGAACAACGCGGCAACCACGACTATCATGGTAACGACAGTCAATCCCTGGCTGACTTTGATCGATATGCCTTCAGACAAACCAGTCATTTGCTTGAATTCACGCGCTTTAATGATAAATCGCTGACCATCAGCAAATTTTTGATCGTCCGGACCAATAATGAAACGCACCACACCATTGGTCACAAACATGATGCCAACTGAGGCAATCAGATAGATAACCGGTTCGGCTTTTTTCTTGCGATAAAATTTATAGACCGCTCGATCACTGGCCAAAACAAATGCTGCACAAGCAGCAATACCGAAGGGTAAAGCCAATATTGCTGTGGGCAGTGGCCCCAGGTTTAGTCCCATTGATTGAAACCACCAAGTAACCAGAATGGTCACCATTGTGCCGAAAGCCATGGTATCGCCATGCGCAAAATTCGAGAATCGCAATATGCCAAATACGAGCGTTACACCCAGCGCACCCAGCGCCAGCTGACTACCATAGGCGATTGCAGGCACCAGAACAAAATTTGAAAATAACGCCAAAGCATTGAGAACATCAGTCATTGTTAGCCTCCCAGAAAACTCTTACGCACTTCCGGGTCGTTCATCAGTGCTTGACCTGTATCCGTAAAACGATTGCGACCTTGTACCAAAACATAACCTTTATCAGCAATATTCAAAGCTTGACGCGCATTTTGTTCAACCATAAGAATTGAAATACCAGTTCGAGCAACTTCTATAATGCGATCAAACAGCTCATCCATAACAATCGGTGACACACCTGCCGTAGGCTCATCGAGCATCAGTAGTTTTGGCTGTGTCATCAGCGCGCGACCAACGGCTACTTGCTGACGTTGACCACCGGAAAGCTCACCTGCATTCTGCCGGCGTTTCTCTTTTAGAATGGGAAATAGATCAAAGACTTGATCCATGGTGGCAAAGATATCATCGCGACGCAGGAACGCTCCCATCTCCAGGTTTTCCTCGACCGACATGGATGGAAAAACATTGCTGGTTTGCGGTACAAAAGCCATTCCTTTGGCAACACGGTCTTGTGGCGATAAGCTGGTGATGTCCTCACCATCTAACATAACGCGCCCCGTGTGTATGTTTAACATACCGAAAACCGCTTTCATTGCTGTTGATTTTCCAGCACCGTTTGGTCCAACGATGACGGCAATCTCACCCTTCTCCGCAGCAATGGTACAGTCGTGCAGGATATCAGCACCACCATAGCCACCGGTCATATTCTCACCGATTAAATAGCTCATGAGGCGGCCTTGTTCTTGAGACCAGTACCAAGATACGCTTCGATAACCTGGTCGTTCGCTTTTATTTCAGCCAATGTGCCTTCCGCCAGCACAGCACCTTCTGCCATGACAATAACCGGGTCGCACAATTTGTCGATAAAGTCCATATCGTGTTCAATAACGCAGAAGGTATAACCGCGCTCTTTGTTCAAACGCAGAATGGCATCGCCAATGGTATTCAACAGTGTGCGGTTAACACCTGCACCCACTTCATCGAGAAAAACCACTTTTGCATCGACCATCATGGTGCGGCCCAATTCCAGCAACTTCTTCTGGCCACCTGACAAATTGCCAGCCAGCTCATCAGCCACATGCGAGATCTCGAGAAACTCAATAACCTCATTGGCTTTGGCTAACACATCGATTTCCTGTTCCTGTACTTTCTTCTGGTTGAACCAGACATCTTTAAGTGATTCGCCAGCCTGACCTCCAGGCACCATCATCAGATTTTCACGGACGGTAAGCGAAGAGAATTCATGCGCAATTTGAAAGGTACGTAGCATGCCTTTGTGGAACAGCTCGTGTGGGGGAAGCCCGGTGATATCCTCACCATCCAGGAACACTCGGCCCTCACTCGGTGTGTAAACACCAGCTATCACATTGAATAGCGTGGTCTTACCAGCGCCATTGGGACCAATCAGCCCAGTGATTGAGCCGTTGGCAATTTCGAGCGACGCTTGATTGACAGCAGTAAAGCCACCAAACTTCTTGGTTAAATTCTCAACTTTGATCATGGTTTTTAAACAAAGTAACAATATCTACTGCAGCTGAGGAAGCGTTTGCAGCGTGACAGATATAAAAAAAGCGGCTCACGAATGAGCCGCCCGATTTTACACTTACAAAAACTAAGCACTTGCTTTTAATCTTTCAATTCGAACAAAAAGATTAACGATAACCAACCGTTGACAAAGCACCGTCCTTGATTTCGATTTCGCGATAGTTACCCGCACTTTCACCGGCACCAACCAACTCAACGTTAGACGCACCAACGTAGTTGACTTCACCACCGCCGGCTAGAATTTCAAGCGCTTTCGCCAATTCACCAGGCAGAATTTCCTCACCAGGTGCATTGGCCACATCCATAACACTGTCTTTGTACTTATTAGGATCTGTTGAACCAGCAGCCTGCATTGCAAGCAAAATCAACGCAGCAGCATCGTAGCTTTCTGCAGCAAACGGTGAAGTCGCATCGTAATCACCAGCAATTTCTACCAACTTGCCAGCACCTGGGCTGTCTGTACCTGGGGCCTGACCAAATGAGCCATTCAAGTCTGGACCAATAGCTTCTGGCAATGCATCGCCAACCATGCCGTCAGGTAACACAAAGGTCTCGAATGCGCCAGTATCCAGAGATGCCTGGATAATACCTTTACCACCTTGATCGAGGTAACCAGCTACAACCAATACTTCACCACCCGCCGATGCAAGCGCACCAACTTCTGCAGCGTAATCTGCTTTGCCATCTTCGTGAGCTGCTGAAATTGTGACAGTACCACCTGCCTCTTCAAAGGCTGCCTGGAATGCATCTGCAAGACCTTTACCGTAATCGTTATTGGTGTAAGTTACAGCAACTTCTTTAATATCTTTTCCCATAATTATGTCGGACATGACAACACCCTGACGCGCATCAGATGGTGCCGTTCTGAAAAACAAGCCGTTATCTTCGACAGTCGACAAGGCAGGTGATGTCGCTGACGGCGAAATCATGACCATGCCATTGGGCAATGCAACGTTTGTCAATGCAGCAGTAGTTGCACCAGAGCAGTCGCCACCGACAACCCCAGCTACTTTGTCAGAAGTGATCAGTCGTTCAATCGCAGATGTTGCTGCAGCCGTGTCGACACAAGTGGTATCAGCACGTACAGCTTCAACTTTGGTGCCTTCGAGTAACTTGCCAGATTCGCTTACTTCAGCAATGGCTTGTTCTGCAGCAGGCGCCATGTTGGCAACCAGTGATTCAATTGGACCTGTCAGACCAAGAAAAACCCCGATTTTGATGTCTTCGGCCATAGCCGACCCTGCAACGCCACTCATGCTCAGCGCGACCGCAGATGTAATTACTAATTTTTTCATACTATGATCTCTCCTAAATGGTGTGGACCGGAACCTCTTCAGTATCCCGGACAACTTTCTTTGCGGGCATCTGTGCACCGCGAATTGCAAATGATCTCGTCAATCATCCCGAGCGCCAATAACAATAACTGTGCTCAGATTTTTCTCCAAGGCCGCTAGTCTACCAATATTATCGTTAGGGGCGAAGTACGGAAGCGACACATACACCCGTGCTCAACCGGTGTTTTTTGAATTTGTGACAATTAAACATGACGCAGGGCTCACTAGTATCAGTGTAGTCGAGAAATTTGCAAGATTATGCCAATACCCATGAATCTTGTGAGGTATTTCCGGCCACAGCCAGAGTTGAAATATTTTTAAGCTTATGAATAGTTTATCAGCGGATGTAACGCAGCCTGAAACTACTTACAGGCAAATTTTCGCGACTTTATACACTGATTAAAACGAGCAGATTCACCGGCGATATAGCCAATTTTATAAACGCATCAACAGCCAACAACACGGCTCGCTACCTTAAACCCTTCTTGACTTCGGTAAGTAAATTGTCAGCACCGCGCGCCAGTAAACCAGTATCAGAACCACACGCGACCAGGGTAAAACCATCATTCAATAGTGTGGATGCTTTGATTAAATCCATCAACAATGTACTGACAGGCTTCTACCTGTTTCGCCGCATTGCGGATGTGCTCCCAAAGCTGCACATCGAGGATTTGGCCTTGTATATCCATGTCGGCGGCTAAATCAGCTGGCCCGAAAAATACGCCGTCCACACTATCGTCTTTAGCAATGTCCTCGACCTGCTCC
>CALIMV010000305.1 GCA_938045275.1 uncultured Granulosicoccaceae bacterium | reverse complement strand
TATGTTCCAGTCGCCAGTTGCTAGCGCTGTTGTAACGAACTCCATCGTGCAGATTAAAGAAATAAAGCCCAGTGACGAGCGGACGTTGTGCTTCACCCAGATCAACGCCAACGTGATTTCGTGTGGTGCCGAGACGATACCCTGCGCCAATACCAGCCGTATCGTAGTTTTCAAGCCAAGTAATGTTGTAGGGGTTCGGACTGATTATCTTGCCGCCAACAACACACAGATCAGTGGATGAATCGGTTTGCACCAGACCCCAGCGAGAATCAATGACCGGCTGATTTCCATCGACAGCATCCTGCGATTGGTCATGAATATGAATGGTTGTGTCACGCAAGTCTATGGCAACGTTACTGCCAACATCGCCTGGTCGAATACGGCCAACGAACTCCTGGTTGGCCCAACTGCTATTGACAATCCTGTTTGCAAAACACGCCGGTTCTGTAAAAGGCTCGGTATCGCTGAGCGTGAACTGATAGTCTCCATAACCTTCGGCGGTGTATACATACCAGCTATAGTAAGTGCCTTTTGCGTCATATCGGATGGATTCTTCACTACCGGGATTTTCAGAGCGCCCTACCACATTCCAGCGATGATCAGTCGCAGACCACTCTAATAACATCAGCTGAAAATTGGTTCCGGCAGGCCCGCTGAGGCACCCATTTTGAGGACCCTCGGCATAGTAGTATTCACCCGCAGGCAGATACCGATAATAATTGAATTCAGTTAAGGTTCCTGTTTCCGTTGAACCCGATTCGCAATGGCCCGACTGAGCATAAGCGGCGTTTCCGAAACTCAGCGCAATCAATAGTCCGCTCAATGCTGCTACGGTAAAACCTAAGTGAGCAAGTATTTTTAGAGTAAAAAACGTGTTGTTGCGGTATTTCATCGAGCGCGGCATACAATCTCCATTGCTGATCAACTTGCAAAACTTACTTGCAAACGCGTTTATCCTTAACAGTGAATTAGTTTAGCGCATGTGTAACGCGACTCTCAAGGCGCTCCCGGTACCAGCTGGTAAGGTAACGAAAGAATACGAGTGGGCACCTTGTGTTGGTTAATCCTTGAAGGCATCGAATAGAACAAATGGCATTCCAATGAAATACCCATTAGTCCAAAAATCCTCGATGATATCGCCAGAATCATTGAGTTCAATAAGCACTTTTTCTTTATCTGCGGGTGATGGGCGTAATACAGCGCTACTACCATCACTCGCTTGTATTCTGATCTGACCTGTTTGCCATTGTGGTTTTTCGTCTCTGAACACAACATCAATTGAAATACGCGAAGATGGATCATCAAAAGATGCGGTGGAAACTAGCAACGGCGAGCCAAACTCTGATAGTCGATAGTCTGGAACACTGACTTGAGGATCCGTTCTACCTGACCAATCCAAATAATCTTTTTTAAAGTCCAAATCTACACTGACAGAAATGGTGTTTTGTTTCGTGAGCAGCGACGTATACGAGAAATCGGTTGTAAACGAAGCCTCATAGTTGTAACTCGAGATACCGCGTTCATTCCCTTCACGGTCCAAAACAGTATAGCTAACAAAGTCGTCTGCCCCTGGGAAAGATGTATCATCACCATATTTCTCCCAGCTCATTTTACTTATATTTAACTCAGTATCGAAACTGGATCGGGTAAAAGAATCAATGTCCCATCTCGTTCTTTCACTATCACCAATGCTTATGTAACTGCGTTCAGTGCTTCCACTGATTTTATCTGTCAATCCTTCGTAGGTAACTTCAAAGTTAGTATAGGTTTCAATATCGCTACTGCGACGCCCTGATTGGGACGCAACCTTACCGTTATACACTTTCTCGTATATTTCACAATCGTTAAATGTGAAACTATACATCGTCGACGGAGCTAAATTTCTATCAACGCGCCACACCAACGTGCCATTGTTACTACAGGTGAATTGCTGCTCTACTGTTTCGCCAGCACCATTAATATCCCCGGTAAAAACCGCTGGGACAGCAACGGTTAATCCTGCAGATGGTGGCTCTCCGTTGATAACAGATCCGCCTATGTCGGCAAGTTCTTCTGTAAGATTGCTGATATCTCGCCCGAGAGGAATAATCTCACCAATAAGCGCTGTTCCCTTAGCATCCAACAGCAATACTCGATAGTTACTTTCATTAATAGAAAAGCTGGGATCTGAATCAGTTGCTGGGTCCGTATCAGTCTCTGGTTCTGAATCAGTCTCTGGTTCTGAATCAGTTGCTGGGTCCGAATCGGTTACTGGATCTGAATCAGTTGCTGGATCTGAATCAGTCTCTGGTTCTGAATCAGTCGCAGGGTCTGAATCAGTTGCAGGGTCTGAATCAGTTGCAGGATCTGAATCAGTTGCAAGGTCCGAATCAGTTGCTGGGTCTGAATCGGTTGCTGGGTCTGAATCGGTTGCTGGTTCTGAATCAGTTGCAGGGTCTGAATCAGTTGCAGGGTCTGAATCGGTTACTGAGTCTGTGTCGATTGCCAGATCTGAATCCATCGAAGATTCCGAATCGGTGGTTGACTCAGAATCAGTTATTGAATCTGGCTGAGC
This sequence comes from uncultured Granulosicoccaceae bacterium, assembly GCA_938045275.1. Classification (GTDB taxonomy): domain Bacteria; phylum Pseudomonadota; class Gammaproteobacteria; order Granulosicoccales; family Granulosicoccaceae; genus Granulosicoccus. Next base: position 5,427 of record CALIMV010000305.1, on the reverse strand, counting down.
TGAGCTTTCCAGCTCAGATGCCGATGTACTCTGTGGTTCAGGCGTTGGCTTCGAATCACTATCACCACAGGCCGCAATAAAAAGAACGGCACTGAATAAGCAACAACGATATAACCAGCAACGATTTACCAAAACAGCGTATCCAGGTTTCATGGCGATCTAATGCCCCTTGCAATCTGATTTCGTAGTCCGCTACATAATAAGGTAAAAACCAAATAGAAACCAAGTAGCTGTACGAATTTCCATCAAGACTTCATGCTCAAAAAAGACCTATTTCAAAGAATCACGTGCAAGCTGATTTTGGCACTAACCAACTTTAATCTTCACCGCGATATATGCGCTGTAACCATGACTCAAAGACTTCGCACATTAAACCAGGGTTTACAATAACTACAGAAAGTCAGTAATCAGGCAGGCTCCTTCTCTCAAGTTACGCAAATCCCACAACGATTCCGACGACGGCAGACTTACTCGCTGGCAGGATGAAAGTCATCCGTCTCGACAAGTCAGCCGTATTGAGTTCTTGCCGAAAAGTTTGGTGTAAGACGCAACAACAGTGTACGAGCCACTGCCACATTTTCCTCACGATTTTGGCCAATGGCCCGCAACGAAATTGAGCGAGACGGAGTCTGCTATTATGGTATGCGACAATTCAACAAAACAACACGATGAATACAGTAACTTACGTAATAAGGACTTTCTTTACCCTGGCAATTGTTATAACCCTTGCGGGGTGTTCAGGGTCCAGCAGCAGTGATAATCCCACTCCAGCCCCATCAGGCACGCAACAGCCTTCCACAGGTTCTGAGACTCCCGTTACAGGTACGGACCCAGTCACATCAACGCCAACAGGTTCCACTACCGGCGGCCCGGTAGAACCTTCTGGCACCACCGCCGGGGTTTGGGTAGGTCCCACCGATTTTGGCACAGGCGTGTACATTATCGACCGCGCGCAAAACCTGTTTGGGTTTAGCAGTGATGGCCAGGGAAAATTTAAAAGCCTGTTTGGTTCAATCGATAGTCCGCTGGAACGATTCGATCATCGCGTCGGCGATAATCCTGCAATCGGCGATGCACCGACTATCGTTGGTGACCCGGATGGTGAGTTCGCAAGCTTGTCGTATTTGTTTGAAATCACCGAGGATGGACGTAGTCTATTTAACACCAGTGCCCTGGGTGAATTTACTATGGCGCTTGCGGATGACAACAGCATAACTGTGGCAGACGTTGCAGGCAATTGGGAATCAAAAACCTCGTTTTGCGATACTTGCCCTTTAGAACTTAATTTGAGCATCACAGCCGATGGCACGCTCTCTGGACAAACCAGTTTTGGAGATCAAGGAGAACTTGATCCCAGCAATGAAATACCGCTCAGTGGTTCTGTGTCTGGCGATGGTCAGTATTTGCAAATTGAATTTACCTGGGATGGCAAGGTCAGGTCAGGTGTTTTGTATCGCGAATTCGGTACCGATAAACTCATGCTGAATACAGTAGGTATTGAGTCAGCTGAATTGGGAAACAGAGCATTCAGTGCCTTGCTAACGCGCAGCTCAACTGGCGCAACACCAGTTACAACTGAACCTACACCTACCACGCCAAATACCGATTCAATCAGTGCAACCGGAACCTGGACTGGCAGCACTGATTCGGGCACCGGAATTTATATCATTGATGCAGAAAACAATCTATTCGGCTTGAGCACCGATGGCGCAGGAAACTACAAAAGTCTTTTCGGCCCGATCGACGGTCTTATCGAACGCTTTGATCACCGCACAAGCGACAATCTGGCGCTAGGCGATGCCTTTACAATTGTTGGCGATCCCGATTTACAGTTTGCGAACCTCTTATATACTTTCACTCTTAGCGAGGACGGCAATAGCTTAACCAATACCAGTACGTTGGGCGAATTTACCATGGCAGCAACCACCGACAACGCCATCACTATCGCTGACGCTGTTGGTAACTGGGAATCCAAAACTTCATTCTGTGATACCTGTCCGCTGGTTCTGAGCATGACTATCGGTGCAGACGGCGGCATTAGCGGGAGCACGGTTTTTGGATTAGAGGGGACGGTTGATCCTGCCAATACGCTACCCCTGACAGGTACGCTCACAGAAGCTGGACAATACCTCGCAGTTAGTTTCAATTGGGACGGTAAGATAAGAAACGGTGTTGTTTATAGAGACGTTGGTACGCAAAAACTGATTATCAATACCGTTGGTGTTGAATCTACGGCAGATGGAAATCGTGCCTTTTCAGCATTGTTGACCCAGCTACCCTGAACAACATCCATCAAGGACAATAGCCACAGAGGATTCCAGCACGGCTGGGAAGTTACTGCTGCCATAGATATCAAGCAACGGTATATCAATAAGCATCAGAGATACAGCGTTTTTAATTCCTTCTTGTCTGTATCGTGAGCTTATGCCAATAACTTTCCAGCCACTCTAACCTGCCTTTTAATAAGATGGCGAAACGTCATTACACAGAAATGATTAAATTTATCTTTAACTGAATTGTAAAGATATATCTACCCAAACCAGAATGCAGTTCAACCAAAGCGGTTACCAAACAACAATATGTGCCACTGCTTGTTCTACTAACCTGTAATCGCTAACCAGCATATAAGAGCGTCTGATCTAGCGATTTAAACCTCAGACACAACATTACTGAAAGTTTATTGACACGCCTATTAGTCTTGACAATATGATCAGAATATTCTGATCATTCGTAAAAGTTAAGTGTCATGAGAACGAAACTGAATCAGGTACTTGTACCGGTAGCAATGAGTCTGAGTTTTAAGTTATTACTAACAAACTGCTAATGGTTTCAATAGCAGGACACAAGGTGTAATAGATATTGGCTTACGCTTCAAAGCGTGAAATCTGTTTTTAAACCAGCCTGGAGGTAATGGGGGATTGTGATACGTTACTTAGCCTTCCAGAACACAGCAGAGTCGTGTGACAATCCGGGACGTAATACCTCAGCCAACGGGAGATGATCCAGAAGCAAGAAGATCCAAAAGTAATATGTAAAGGTGGATTTATAATAACCTGAGGACTTCCAATATGAAAATTTCTAAATCGCAGTTAAGAAATTACGCATTGTTATTGGTGCTTCCTGTTGCAGGTATCGGTGCGGCATCACTAGGCACGCACAGCTTTTCCGCACTTATCGCACATGGTCCAATACAACAAGCTCATACTGCCATTGAATGTTCCAGTTGCCATGAGGCGGGAAGTGGAAGCGTTCGACAGCAAGTGCAAGCCAACCTTTACTACGCACTGGGCCAACGTTCATCTGCCGTCAATTTCGGCTATCAGCCTGTTACCTCCGAACACTGCCTGGAATGTCATGAGCGACCAAATGACCGCCACCCTATCTATAGATTCAACGAACCCAGATTTGCAGAAGCTCGTCAACAGCTTGGCGTGAATTCCTGTCTTGGATGTCATAGTGAGCACGAGGATGCACGTGTATCAATGGACGAGTCGGCATGCAGCAATTGTCATGAAGATCTTGTTTTAAAATCTGATCCGCTGGATGTAACACATGCCCAACTGGTCTCAGAAGAAGCATGGAGCTCCTGTCTTGGTTGTCACGATTTTCACGGAAACCATCCCCACAATCCTCAAACCAAAGTTGCAGACGCATTCCATGTCGATGTAGTCCTTGATTATTTCAAGAACGGACTCGATCCGTACGGTAGCCCTAAATTCTATGAGGCGAAATCCAATGATTAATCCAAATGTGATCGTCGTTAGCTTGTTCAGTTGCTTAGCCGTCTACTTATTCGTTACTGCTCCGCCGGAGCTACCCGACACCAATGAAGCAATGGCTCAAGATCGGGTTGTGGATGTATCAAATATGTTTAGCGCGATGAATGCTATTAATGATGCAGCGCGGCGTATCTACACAAGTCGCATTGTTGGTGGTGGTAAAGAGGCTGGCTTGGCGTTTGGTGAAGACTGGGCTGATCCCTTGGTAGAGAAAGGGCCGCTGCCCGCTCTGTTCACGCGCTTGGTAGCTGCTCGAATGGAAACCAAACCACCGCAGCTGGGGCTTTATCTGGGGTCGGACAAACCGATCAATAAATCCAACTTGTTTAGCGGCCCTCAGGCAATAGCTTTCTCACAACTAAAGGCAACTGAGGCCGGTGTTTATCTTAAATCGGACGATGCAGGTTTTGTCGCAATGTATCCTGACGTAGCCTCAGCCAAGCCATGCGTTAGTTGCCACAATGAGCACGCTGATAGCCCAAAAACAAATTGGAAATTAAATGAAGTGATGGGTGCCACCACCTGGACATACCCTAAAGCTGCGCTCGGTTCTGTTGAGTACCTAGAAGTCACCGAGGCATTTTATGCATCAGTGAGAGAGGCTTATCAGATCTACCTAGATAAGGCAGCGGGATTTCAAGATGACGTTATAGTCGGGGATGCATGGCCAGAGAAAGGCAAAATGGTATTGCCTGACGCCGATACGTTTATCGCTGAAGTGCAAGCAGAATCAGCAGCGATGGTATTAAACGATCTGGTGTTGGATGCCTCTGCCGAATTTAAAAGTATTGATCTGGAGGCAGCACTATGACCGAATTAATTCTGGCTGTTCAACGTCGGCCTTATGTTGTTATTGGTGTTCTCGGGGTCGCGTTAATTATCGTTTTTCTGGATACAGGTATTTTGGTTCGAACTGTACCGGAAGATGGACTTTTTATCTGGCAAGTGGTGTCAGGGCTGCTGCTAAGCGCACTGCTTCTGTATCAATGGCTATTATTGCTGGTTCGTGTTTTTGGAGGTAATGTCCAGACTCACTATAAAGCGCATCGTTGGGTGGGTGTGACTTGTACCGCATTGTTTGCTTTTCATGCTTTAAGTTTTGGTCATGGCTGGACTAATATTCTGGCTGTTGTGTTTTGCCTTAGTGCTGTTACTGGCCTCTTGAATCGTGAAGTCATCACTTATCGTCAACCTTGGATTTATAAATTGTGGTATTGGTCGCATGTCACTTTGTCAGTAAACCTGTTACCACTAATAGCAGTGCATATCTGGGTTGCTCTGGCGTATAAGTGAGTCTGTATTATTTTCAATGTGAGGGTAAAGCGCATTGTTACATTAACTGCATTTGAGGCATTTCTGCGCGTGTTAGTTGGCTAACATCACGATGCTTTAACAGTGAGACGGCTACACGTTTTCTACCAACCAAGTGTTTAACGCACCGGCTGGAACCCGTCAGATTGGTCTGTGGGAAAATAATAAGATGACCTGGCTATGCCGAGGCACTTGCGTACTTAAATTTCACTGGGCTAAATTCTTTCTCATCCGCGTTTACCAGCACCGCAAGATCGGTTAACAGTCCCGGCGCTGCTGCATTAACCCGACTCCAATTAGGAATAAACGGTGTTTCGTTTGGATTTTCAATGAACTT
>CALIMV010000304.1 GCA_938045275.1 uncultured Granulosicoccaceae bacterium | reverse complement strand
ATCGGCATGTTTGCGATTAATGCCTAAGCAATAGCATTGAAAAATGCGGTTAAATTTATTAAGTCGTGATGCGCAAAGATTGAAGTTATCGGCCTGGGCCTGATCAAACTATACAAATGCGTATACGTTTGGAAAGGCAATTAAGGAAACATTCTTGAAATAACAGACTCTTACTTACAACTTTACTGATATTTTAAGGATAGTGACATGCTCTTAGACTCTAATGAACAAAACTGCCATTCAACGCAGCCAGATTTCGCTATCAGAGTAAAAAACGGTGTAGCGGTGATCACCGGTACGGCAGCGACCATCACAGAAAAAATGCGAGCAGAAGCTGTTGTGAGTGAATTGTCGGATGTGACCCAAGTTCATAACTTGCTGAAGACATGCTCGGATTAGCTGTGCTGATGAACGCATCTGCATTGAACAGCAATACGACGTATACATCGCAGAGCATCAACACTTCCGCAGCGTCTGCAAAGAATGAGTTATACGGCTTTCCAATCAGTCCGTAAGTGTTGAAAGTGGTAGGGCGGTATCCAGTCATCTGCCACCGATACTGAGCCTTGCCTTTCGCCAGAAGGTGCGCTGCTGGTGGAAATTGCTGTACCTAAATTGATCAAAAATGACTCCCTGGTTGAATTTGTTTATTCCTTCAGTTAAGTTACGTTATCGGTAACGTTCCGGCGTCGGTTCAGGAAAAACCAAGCATTGGCAGTTTATTCACTGCGCATGCATGGTTTTAGTTTACTTCCTGCAGATTGGCGTTCTATGGCTTAACCAATTGGATTGGGGGAATATGACTCTGCAAGCAGTAACCGAAACGGACAACGCGGTGATAAAAATGCGCGGCATTACCAAGCAATTTGGTGGTGTGGTTGCGCTCAATAACGTTGATCTCACCGCCTATGCGGGCGAAGTGCTAGCCATTGTTGGGGATAACGGGGCTGGCAAATCCACATTAATAAAAATCCTAACTGGCGTTTATCAACCAACCCTGGGCTCCATTGAACTCGATGGACAACCGTTTTCTATGTCCAGTCACTCCGATGCTATTGCAGCTGGAGTGGATGCGGTTTATCAAAACCTGGCTATCGCCGACCACCTGACACCTGCACAGAATTTATTTCTGGGTTCAGAACTCACAAAATCCGTTTTCGGTGTGCGTATTCTGGATAACAAAAAAATGAAACTTGAGGCGACACGCACGCTTAAAGACAGGCTGGGTGTTCAACTCAAGAGTATGGACGTTCTCACTGAGAGCCTATCTGGCGGACAGCGCCAAGCGGTTGCCATTGCACGTGCTGTTCGGCATGACAACCTTCGTGTTCTGGTGATGGATGAACCCACCGCCGCACTGGGACCTCAAGAAACAGCGAAAACCTTACAGCTCATCAAGTCTTTACGAGATCAAGGGCTGACGGTGATCGTCATTTCACATTCTTTAGACGATGTGTTTGAGATTTCAGACCGTATTCATGTTCAACGTCGAGGGCAATGCGCAGGTGTTGTTCACACAAATGAAACAGACAACGAGGAAGTGCTCAGTATGATTGTCGGCGCTACCTCGTCTGGTGCTACGACAACTGCTTGAGAGATATTGACATGCAAGAGCAAATTACAGCGCCTTCGAGTATCGGTCAAAAACTGCAGCCGTACGTCAGTTTTATTGGCCCGATGGCCATGATCGTGGCAATTTTGTTGTTCATGGCAGTGGTTGAGCCAGCAAGGTATTTTCGCGTATCCAACCTTAATCAGATACTACTCGACGCCGCCTTGTACATGCCTATGGCTATGGCAATGACGTTTGTTATAACCCAGCGAGGTATCGATCTATCCATCGGGTCGGTTGCAGCATTGTCGGCGATTGTAATGGCGTTTTTAATTAAGCAGTATGCTTTTCCAGTACCTGTTGCCGCCTTAATAGCCTTAGGGCTCGGTGCTTTGATGGGGTTAATAAACGGACTTGTCATCACGCGTCTTAAGGTGCCCGATTTAATCGGAACACTGGCCATGGATCTTGTTTATCGGGGTATCGCTCTGGTTTTGGCAAAGGGGCTGGTGTTGGCCCGTTTTCCCGAACTGCTTACCGAAATAGGTCGAGGTCAGTCTTTTATGTTTTTGCCCACACCCGTGGTTATCGGGTTGATCACTATGCTACTGGGATATTTTCTATTAACGTCGACTCATTTCGGGCGCTACACCATCGCTATCGGTTCGAACCCTGAAGCCTCGGATATGACGGGCATTGCGGTTGATAGACACCGCGTATACGCCTATGTGTTGATGGGTACGATGGCTGCTCTTGCTGGCATTTTATTAACGGGCAAACTCAATGCTATTCAAGCAACCTCAGCTCCGTATTTCAATTTACATGTTATTGCAGCGGTTGTTGTTGGTGGAACATCGTTGTTTGGTGGTCGCGCTTCAATTGTAGGGTCATTAGCTGGTGTTCTGTTGCTGTCTATGATGATCAACGCATTGGTGACACTGCGTATAGAGTTTTTCTGGCAATCAGTGGCTTCCGGTGTCGTGATTATTTTTTCAGTCGCTTTGTATACATGGCTGCAGAAGAAAGACCGTGATGGCGTTGCCGGTATGGCCAGCTTATTTAAATATCCGAAAAAATCAAAAACGTTTCGACTATTCGCGATTATTGTGGCTAGTCTGTTCTTGCTAACGATAGTAGGAATCCTCTTTTCAGGTGACATTAAGCCGAGTGGTTAAATGGACACCTATCAATGCGGTCGCCTGGCGCGTCCGATAACAACTATAGGGTGAGGAGATAAGCATGAATTACAAAGTAGGGTTGATAGCAGCCACGGCGCTCGTAATGGGTGGTCAAGCTATGGCTCAGCAGTCGTTGCCGCTTCGCGAAATGGATGGCATTGCTGATCGCGAACACTGGTTACCGGGTGAGGTTAATAAAGAAGGTGCGTTGGAGGCGCTGCAAAACGTTACCGCAGAACCGGCAAAGCCTTACGCGGGCAAACTGGATAAGCCGCTGCAAATAGCGCTCATTTACCCGTCGGCAGACACATCGGATTTTTGGGCTCGCAATTACTTGGCGCTGACTAAAAGATTAGAGCAACTTGGTATTGCTTTTGAGGCAACCGAATTTGCAAGCCGTCAAATAGAGCACTCTCTGCAATCAACTTATGCATCACAAGTTGATCAGGATTCGGATATCTACGATTTCGTTATATTCGGACCCTCTGAATTAGCGATTCAGGGCGATAACATTGAAAAATTAGCCAAAAATGAAAATCTCAAAACGTTTGTTTGGGCTTTTCATACACCACTTAAGTTTCTAGACCCGCAGCCTGCTGGCTGGTTTGATTTTTCATCGGCTTACGGTGCGCTTGAAATTTGCGACTATATGGTTGAACGCTTAGGTTCTGACGTTACTTATGCCATGAATAGAGGGATTCCAGGTATTACTGATGATCAGCGTTCCGGCGACTTTAAAGATTGTGTGGCCGAAAAAGGCAACTGGAATGCCGTGTATGAACACTATGGCGAGTACCAGCGCGAAGGTGGGTTTGAAGGCACATCATTGATTCTACAAAGCTACCCTGAAGCCAAGGTTATACATAACGCCAACACAGCTATGTCGATGGGTTCGGTCGAGGCACAGAAAGCTGTTGGTAAAGAAAAAGAGATCTTTTCAACTGGTTGGGGTGGAACTGGGCTTGAACTGGATGCGATTCGTGCTGGCGAACTCGATGCAACGCCAATGCGCATGGGAGACGATGTAGGCGCTGCTACTGCAGAGGCTATAAAGGCGCACCTGGAAGGTCGCGAAGCCGAACTTCCGTTGGTCTTCCTTGGCCGTATCACTATTGCTCACGACAAAATGAGTGCCGAAGAGATTGATAATTTGGAGAAAGAGGCTTTTAGGTTCTCAGGTGTTGGGGCGCTTGATAGATAAAGTGGATTTAATTTTCAATGCACGCCGGCCAGCGGTGTCTAGCCGCTGGCCAGTTATTCGGTTATTGACCAAACTTGAGTAGCTTTAACTTGAGTAACTTTAAAGCGTGTTGCCCTCTATCAACTGCGTTGGCATAGCAGTGACTGGGTTGGTCGGCTCCTGATTTAGCCTTCTAGCGAGCAGTTCGGCTGAGAGCTTGCCAATTTTTCGCATTGGAACAGCGGTAGTGGTTAGTCTTTCGGTGAGAATAGAGGCTGCCTCATGATTTCCCCAACCGGCAATGCCAATATCTCCTGGCACACTTATACCTTTACGTTGGCACCAGG
>CALIMV010000303.1 GCA_938045275.1 uncultured Granulosicoccaceae bacterium | reverse complement strand
GGTATAGCATTGGTAAATTTATATGTAGAGCAAGAGTAGTTGATAAAAACGGAAAACCGCCAGGCATATTTAAAGGCATTATCAGAACAGTGCTAAGGATTTTTGAAGTGAATCCACTTCTGGCTGGTGGAGTACCTGCTGGTTTAGTTGTGCTTTTCTCAAAGAAAGGCCAAAGAGTTGGCGATATGCTGGCAAACACCTATGTTGCTTCTACGCGTCTTGTAGATAAATATAACAATCAAAGACAAGGCGATGCATAAATGCGGGCTTGATTTGGGCGTTATGTTTTTTTATTGTTAAAAAGGAATTTTCATATTGACAGACTTACTTGAAATACCAGGTATCGGTCAAACGTTCGTTAACGACTTTTCGAGAATCAATATTTACTCTATAGATGATTTGGTGGGTAAAAATCCGAAAGAGTTATTCGATGAACTCTGCAAAGAAAATAATAAAGAGAATCACAAAACAAGTAAAAATTATCTTTATGTTATTCGTATGGCAGTCTATTACGCAGATGGTGGCCGTGAAAGCGAAAAACTCAAGTGGAGTGCTTGGAAAGATTAGTCAGGAGCCTTTCCATTCATAAAGCCAAGCATAATAGGTATCTGCAACGGACGAGTATTACAACATGAAGGGATTACACAAAGGCTTATTCAATTACCTTTAATCCAGTAGAGCTAGGGTGGACACCAGGCACTATCAAAAATGGATTAAAGGGTTTGGGTTTGATGAGCCCCTATCCGACGGCAACGTTATGCACGTGACAACGCGTAAAACAGCCTCGCCGATAGACGCTGAGCCTTATCGCAAAATATTGAGATCAAATGATGATGCCGAATCGCCAAAAACCACTAGTACAGGTTATAAGTACGGTTCATACGAAAGTTTGTTAAATTCATCAGATAGCTTTGTCGGTGAGGTATGGTATAGCTTGCATGCGAAAGGTGACAGCTTTCACCCTGCGTTACCGTCTCTAAGCAGCATTAATTTGCTATTGTTAGGTTGCGCAGATTATTGGCAGGCCCGCCTGCCGCTGAGACTGGTTATTCAAATATTTTTTTTCACGAAATCAATAAAACATCTTACCTTTGCCGGAAGATACCGGTTTTGTGGATAGACGAAATTGAACGGAATATTTTCTGTTTGAAAGTCACTCAATAAATGTACTAAAGATTTATCGCGTATTGCTCGGGTAACCATCCATTGTGGTAATTGTCCAATTCCGCCTCCGGATAGCACCAATTCAAAAATGGTATCCGCACTGTTACTTCGAATCGAGCCTGAAACAGGTATGACGAAATCTGTCTGGTCGCGACTGAAATACCATTTTTTCTGAACAGCTTGGGATACGTAGACAATACAGTTGTGGTGTTTTATATCCTCAGGTGATTGCGGTATTCCCTCACGTTTCAGATACTCGGGTGATGCAACTGTCAACATCGGTGTGTTCATGAGTGGAATTGCGACTAACGAGGAATCCTGCAGTTCGCGTGCACGAATTGCAACATCTATCCCTTCGGCAAAGAGATCGACGTTGCGTTCTTCAACCGAAAGTTCCAACTCGATATCCGGATACTGCTGCAGAAAATCTGTTAGCAACGGGGCGATTACTGTTCGTCCGAAGGGAACGGGCGCGGATACGTGCAATGTGCCCGCAGGCAAGGCAACTTGCAAGCGAATTTTCGCCTCGGTCTCTTCAATTTCTGACAACACCGAAACACAATGGTGGTAGTACAGCTCACCTGCCTCGGTTAGTAACTGATGTCTACTTGTGCGTGAAAGCAGTTTTAGTCCAAGTTTCTTTTCGAGTGCAGCGACTCTTTTACTGATTGCTCCCTGAGTGCTGTTTTGTTTCTTTGCAGCGGCAGAAAACCCACCCGACTCCACCACTCGAACGAAAGATCGCATGGCGCTGATTTGATCCATTATTTAAATTCCATTATGGAATAGTTTGTATGCATTTTACCAAGGTTATATTCCAAAATGTAGATCGATATCCTGTGGTTTACCAGTTAACAGACAGCTGGCACAACACGTAGCGAACTATCAGGAGTCGGGAATGAAACACACCTCACTATTACCCAGTATTGGCATGGCGATTCTATGCGGCTTAAATTGTACTTATGCGACTGCGTCGGATGGTTTCAGAGAAGCGGTTGAGGCCATCGGGGGAAAATCAGCACTGATTGAAATGACGCATTTTCAACTGCAGGTTGAAGGAAACAGACGTACTAATTTTGAAGCACCTCAACCCGATGGTTTAATGCAGGCCAGTACCTACGAAGCCATCTATCGCTTTGATCTGGATGAAGGCAATTTGCGGGTTGATGCGACCCGAACTCCTTTGTTTGAAAGTATGACATTTCTCGGTCCGTCTCCATATACGATTGTTTTAAATGGTGATGTCGGAGGGATCAGCGATCCAGTCGGATTTATACCCGCCGGTAATTTGTGGTCGGAGGCGACGGGCGGCCTAGGCACACAACAACGGTTGTTAAACCCGCACATTTATCTTCGTGAAGCACTACAAGACGAAAGCCTGGTTCGCGATGCAGGCACTAAGACCGTTAACGGGCGCGAACATCGGGTTGTCGCTTTTCAAGGTAAGCATGCAGAGATTCTGTTGCTTGTTGATTCAGAAACGGGCCTTATTTCCAAACTCGAAACCATAGAGAATCACCCTCTGGTTAGAGATATTACCATTGAGGTGATTTATTCAGATTGGTCTGAACAGGGCAACATCCGATTTCCCGGGCGGGTTGAACTTTTAACCGGTGGTTTATCGGTACAGGATGAAGTTCGTGTAGCGTTTGATAGCAATCCGAGCTTTGAGGAAGGCACTTTTGATTTGCCTGACAGTGCTGATAATCCTGTGGTCAATACTGACGCTCTGGCTTTTGGTCAGAAAAATCACCAGGTAATGAAGGCCTTTTTCAGTATGGGATTCGCGTACAATCAAAGTTCCGATATTGTCAGTTCAGAAGTCATTCCCGGTGTGACGCTGCTGACAAATAGTATGGCTAACTCACTGGTGGTAAGCCACCAGGACGGACTGGTTGTGATGGAAGCACCTGCCTCTCCTGCTCATGGGGACAAAATTATCGCCGAGCTTGGCCGGAGTCACCCGGGAGCTGCAATCACTCACCTGATCCAGAGTCACCACCATGAAGATCACGCAGGAGGTCTGCGATCATTTGTTGCGAATGGCGCAACCGCCGTCGTGGGAAACGGCGTTGGAGAATTCTGGACAAGTGTTTTTGCCGCAAAATCGACTATTCAGCCAGATACGTTGTCAAAAGCTGATGTTAAGCCCTCAGTTAAAGAAATTCCCATGCAGGGAACATTTGAAATTGACGATGGCGAAGTAAAAATAAATGCCTATCATGTGCCGGACAATAGCCATGCGATAGACATGTTAATAACTGCAGTTGAGCGAGATGGCAAACGTATTATATTTGTATCGGATCTTTACAACGCAGGATTCGGTTTCACCGTTGTAAAAGGCGGACCGGAAACATTCTTTGAAAATATGCGATCGCTGGGCATCATTGATCAACAGTGTGTTTCTGACTTGCCGTTGACAATTGTACCGGCTCACGGCGTTGCCCTTTCACTTGCAGATTCGATTGCAGAACTTGCGAAAGCAGGCGTTGATATATCCTGCCCCTGAATTTATCAGACTCAATCAGAACTCCAGGGGCTGTACAAGCCCCTGATTTTTAAACTCCTTACCCAAACTGAATATGGCCCCAGTAATATGCACAACTGCAGCATTTGGAGTTCATATAGCCTCTTGTTCAAGGAATATGCAGAAAATGGCTGGATTCTCGTCTATACATGCTGCATTAGAACAGGTACTGTGGCACGCGAGAACGGTATGGATACGTTCGATTACATCGTCGGTTACAAGGTATTTTGTGATGGTGTTGCTGCTCTATCAATCACTTGCAGGCGAAACTTGACTGCTTCCTCCTTTCGCTGGCGCTTCCGTCAGTCAGTCACCGTCAAGTTTGCGTGAACTGTGCATTATGTAGGTCGGCCAAACATTCTAATAAGTTCACGAATTAAAATTGGTAGTCTGTCTCTGGTCATTGCGTTCATTGGCAATGTGAATTACACGTTGGACTTGATGCTGAATGTAGAATTAAAGGATTTCACACCCTTTGGAGTAAATCTAATTATTCGAGTGCCTTCCACGCGTTTTGCCCATCGTAACCTCTCAAAGTGACTAAGGAACGCACGACCCAAACTTCCAGCCAAATGCGATCGGCGCTCACTCCAATCCAGACACTCACGACACAGTACTGCTCTTCCCATTTGAAGGCTCTTAATATCAATGCCAAAGCGTTCGACAAATTGAACGCCCGACGGTGTCAAGCTAAGTTCTTTAGCCTTGAACTCAAGAAATCCATGCCCAAGCATGCTGTCGTATAACTGAATGCCCAAATCGCCAGCGAGATGGTTGTAACAAACCCGTGAGCGTCGTAGTGCCTCGTCAGTCGGCCCGACCTTCGATCTCAAAGGCTCATTGCCAGCCTCTAGCCCCATAAGCCCTTCGAGTACTGCAGCGACTCTTTCATTAGCCAATGAAAAATATTTGTGACGACCTTGCTTGCGTACTCTCAACAAACCACCCGTTTCAAGTTTGCCCAAATGTGAGCTGGCGGTTTGCACTGTTATGCCAGCCTCTCTGGCAAGTTCGCTGGCGGTTAGTGCCTTGCCACTCATTAACGCAGAGAGCATAGATGCACGAGCCACGTCACCTATCAGTGCGCCGGTCTTAGCGATGTTTGGGCTTCCTTTCATAGTTCGATGGTAATCGAAGCATTTCAATAGTGCAACGAGTTAGCATTGCGGTCACAAATTGAGGAACTCACATGATTACTTGCTTTATTCGTTATCACATAGATCCAACAAAGAAAGATCAATTCACACAATACGCAAAAAATTGGGGTGAAGCGATACCGCGCTGCGGTGCTGATTTGGTTGGGTATTTCGCGCCCCATGAAGGTTCCACAACCCTGGCTTATGGCGTCTACCATCTTGAAAGTCTTGCAGCCTACGAGGAATACAAATCGAAGCTTGCCGATGATCCACTGGGCAAGGAGAACTATGAATTCGCTCAGAAAGAAAAGTTCCTGCTACGGGAAGACCGAACCTTTTTAAAACTCGCTTCAGCGCCGCACGGAGAGTTGATACTGTCATAATTGCGATAATATTTGAGGTCGTACTGACTGATGGCAAGAAGAAACAGTAATGTGATATTGTCGTTAACCTGAAACCTTATCTGGCGTCGTGTACATTTCCGGAGCTGGCGGCGTTATGTGTGAATAGTCTATCGTAATGCCATTGTTCGAAGTTTAGTAAGTTCGGAGAGCAGAATATCCCTATCAAACCCTCGGAAGTCTCTCCAGCCATCTTTTCTGACTTCTAAGCCGGGAATAGCATCAGCCGCTAGCATATGAGCAGCGTAGTAACCGGAGTGGTCAAGCGAAAAAATGACTGGTACGTAGCTAAAGCTATCTGGGTCAAATCCAGTATTCCGTGCAGCTTCAGCACCATTGGGTGATCGATAAGATTCAATGTGTACCAAAATGAAATTCTGGGATACGAACTTATTCAATTTTTCGGCCCGTGATTTTGCGTGCTTACTTTTCCGCTCCTTCATTTTCCAATCAAGATTTTCACCGTCGTGGTACTGCCACTCGTAGTTGAATTTTCTACTGTGCCCTTTTACATATTTATCGAATACATGACACCAAATGCACCATTCCGCCCCATACACTACAAGAACTGTTTTTCCAGTCGCTTTACTTCTCTTTAACGCCCTATTTATTATTTCGGATTGATCGGAACATTCATCATATATCTGCGCAATACCGTCCCTACAGGAGGCTGAAATTTGCTCAGGATAAGTTTCAACTTTAAAATAGATCGATTCATTTCCAGCAAATAAAATACCCGGACAGACTAATAGAAATACTATGGCAATCGTCTTAACGAAACTCATGGTTTTATATGCAACTTGTGTGAGATACGATTACGCTAACGACCTGATTCCGTAATTCTTTTGTTGTGTGCAATAGTGGAGTCGAAAATAGTGAATAGTTCACATAACATACGCCTGCATGAGGAACCTGACCGCCCTCTTCCGTCGCAAGCGCTCCGGTCAGTTGCCTCCAAGTTCGCATGAAACGTGCGTTAGATTTTCCGGAAGTAGCTAACAAGAGTACAAATGGTATTATGTTTATTAACGTAATTCCCCAAATGTCTAACAATCGTCTGCACGGGGATTTAAATAGCACTAGGAGTTTGGGGTTTTGTTGCAGAGTACGGAGCTGACAAGCAATTTTTTTATATTCGCCCACCACAGGAATTAGCCCAATTTCAACATGTGCATTGCGCCAATTAACAAGGCCAATCATAATCGCTCTCAAAAAACGCAGGCTGGACTCGTTACCGCTCGCGTGTGTTGATAGCGTTATACCGTAAACAGACCATGAATCTTCTTTTTGTTTGCAGTGAGAATCGTCTTAGAAGCCCAACAGCCGAAGTAGTCTTCTCTGAGTGTGTGGGTGTTCAAGCAATTAGTGCGGGAACAAATAGTGATGCTGAGACTCCGGTATCCGGTGATTTGGTGGAATGGGCGGATGTGATCTTAGTAATGGAGAAGTCCCATAGAAAGAAAATATCAAAAAAATTCAAAGCTCTCCTAAAAGACAAGAAGTTAGTATGTCTGGATATACCAGACAACTACGAATGTATGCAGCCGGAATTAGTAACTCTACTCAAGACCAAAGTGCCACGGTATGTTCGTCTAACTCTGTAGAGTATTGTCCACGTGTTTATAGTAGATGTCGGAATCCTACAAGAAATAAGATCATCTGGTATAACAAGGCCTACAGTGCGAAGTGGAACAAAACAGCCCTCGTTCCTCGAGTTGTTTCATTCCACTCGCCTGTGGGCAGGATTAGACCTACCGCAAAACACTTCTAAACGGATCAATCTACAGGGGGCTTACTTGATAAATTACGATTTTACTGATCGCGTAACCGTGGTTACCGGCGCTGGTGGCGGCATTGGTGAGGAAATCGCGCGAATGATTTTAGCTTCAGGAGGCGCAGTTATTATGCTGGATGTAAAGCCGGAACCTCTCGACTTACCTGGAGAGTCGGTGAATAGGCTTTATGGACAGGGAGATCTAACAAACGAAGAATATGTCACTAAAGTGATAAACGAAGGTGCCAAGCGATTCGGCCGAATCGACTATCTTGCCAACGTTGCCGGCGTATTGTGGTTTGATAAGGATGTATCATTGCTAGAAATGGACATGGATGTGTGGGATGAAGTATTTGCCATCAACCTAAAATCAATGGTTCATACAGCACGAGCGGCTGTACCTCACATGAAAGAAGCAGGTTTTGGTGCTATGGTGCATTTTTCCACAATCCAGTGCTTAAGAGGTGATTTAGCACCGCAGGATGCTTACTCGACATCGAAAGCGGGTGTTGGTGCCCTATCGAGATCACTGGCTATGCAATTGGCTGCGCAAGGAATCCGGTCGAATGCCATTTTCCCAGGTCCTGCACAAACACCTATGCAAGAACGTTGGGATACTCCTGAAAAGGTCGCTGCTGTTGCTAGCCAAATACCTCTGGGTAGAGTCGGTTCCACACGTGACCTAGCCAATGCGGCCTTATTTTTATTGTCTGAAAATGCGTCGTATATAACTGGCGTAGACCTTGTCGTCGATGGCGGTCTATTGCTACGCTAGTAAACAACGAAGACTATATCGCAAGGCAGGCCTAACGCTACGATGCAGACGAGCAGATGGCGCTCAACGCGCAACCATGAGTACGTCGCAACACACGCCGAGCTCAAATGTCACTGATTTCGTTTTGAGGTTTTAAACTTCACGCGAAATTCAATTTCAAATCTGCCTCTGTATTACGAAAGAATGAATGCCATGCTAGAAGTAAGAATAGCCAAAATAGACTATGACGATTTTCATAGTGTCATTGACCTGGAACTTGAGAAAGCGCAAGAAAAGCACCTGCCTTCAAACCTCTACTCTATTGCGGAATCAAGTTTCTCAACTGCGTGCCACACTCGTGCAATATGGTACGGAGATAAAATAGTAGGATTTCTGATGTATCGATTTGGTGAGGAAGAATCAGAATTGCATGAGTGCATTATATGGCGATTCATGATTGATCGAAAATATCAGAATTCTGGGATTGGTAAAGCTGCCATGTCCCTTTTAATGGAAGAAATTAAAGAAAATGAACAGTGCACTATAATAGAAATATACTACGACGAGAAAAATACCGCAGCAAAAAAGCTCTATACCCAATACGGATTTAAAGTTGTCGGTAATCGAGATGATGG
>CALIMV010000302.1 GCA_938045275.1 uncultured Granulosicoccaceae bacterium | reverse complement strand
CTTTGAAAAGTTAATTGATGGCACGATTGATATGACAGTATCAACCAGGCCAGTACCCGACACCCTCGCAGACCTGGCGATTTCGTCCGGTCAGATTGATTTGCGCGATGAGCGCCGTGAGCAAGTTATCGCCTTGAACGCTTTGTTGCCCATCGTTCACCCAAATAACCCTGTAATGTCAATATCACTTGAAGAATTGGCAAAGGTTGCGGCAGGCCAGATCACAAACTGGTCTGAACTTGGCGGCGAAGACGCACCTGTCCGAATGATTTTGCCAACCGAAGACACATCCCTGGATGGCGCATTCGCTGATTTGGTTCTCGCGCCAAACCGAGTGCGGTTGCGTCGTGTCACCGAGCGAGCCGAAAGTGAAGTCCAGGCAAACGAAGCTGTATTAACAGACGTCAATGCGATCACAATAACGAATCGCTCAACAAATCCTAAGGCCAAAGTCCTCCCAATTCGCCAGTCTTGTGGACCGTTGGCTTTTGCCGATGAATTTGCGATCAAGGCAGAAGAATACCCACTCAGCCAGCGAGTTTATGGCTATACCGCAGCCGAAAACCGAACGCAGAAGCAGACCAATTTCCTGGATTTTATGTCGTCAGCAGACGCACAAACTTTGATAGCAGAAATAGGTTATGTCGATCAATCCATCATTACACAACCGATCAGCTCGCAAGGAACGCGGATGACATCTGCAATTCTGTCAGCCAACACAAGTGAGACATTTGGGCTTGTGCAAGACTGGGCGGTCGAATTAACGACAGCCGACCGCCTTTCAACAACGTTCCGATTCACCTCAGGTTCTTCACAACTCGACACCAAATCACAAGAAGACGTTAACCGGATGGTTGCATTCCTGAAAAGCGAAGAAGTGCGTAACCGTAATATTAAGATTATTGGATTTACAGACAATGTTGGACGTTTTGATTTAAATCAGCGACTGGCATTGTTACGTGCAACAAGCGTGCGTGATGCGCTTGTTGCATCGTTGGGCGGCGAGACTCTGGTAGAACGAATTGACGTGTCCGCTTACGGCCCTCTTGCACCTGTGGACTGTAACGATACGGCCGATGGACGTAGAAGTAACCGGCGCGTTGAAATATGGCTGCGTTAAAACGCTTTGAAAGAATTCATTGCTCTGACAGCACGTTAAATCAGAACTGGTTGCACAATCGAAGGTAACCTCATGCCTCACCAAGAAAAGGTACTTAATATGAAACGCAGAACTCTTTTGGGCGGGGCTCTTGGCGTTGCGACCGTCGCCGCCACACCCGTTGTTGCGCAAGACAAGATTGTGCTGTCTTTGTTGACAGACCGGTCGAGCGCTGCCACCGCGCTTGCAGATCGGATTGGCGCGTTATCAGATGGACGGATCAGCGTTGATGTGCGTGCCACCGGTTCTGAAACAGCGCCCGATTTTCTCGACGATGTTTCGGGAGACGGTGCAGATATGTATCTGTGCTCGCAAGATGCATTCGTTTCGCGCAACCCGGCGTTTGGTCTGTTTTCAGCGATGCCCGGTGGGATGAGCGCCAGCGAATTGGAGAGTTGGATATTTGTCTCAGACGGTCGTTTAATGTGGGACTCCCTTGGTGAAACACTCGGCATTAAATCCTTCATCGCAGGCGATGACGGCGCAATGCCACTGTGGTCACGCAATCCGATCACAGGCTTATCCGACCTGTCATCAGGCCCTGTCGGTTCGACTGGTTTGGGTCAAAAATTACTAGAAGACATGGGTGTGCGCAAAGTGGTGGATGTCAAGTCTGGCAACGATGTTTCGTCACTGATAGCACTGGAGGGATTCAGTCCAGCACAAATGGCGGAGCTGGGTTTGCTCTCGGATTTTCCGCACATGACAACACCAAATGCAAGTCGGCCATCGGCCACGTTGAGCGTCGGTATAAACCTTTCGCGTTGGAATGCTCTGAGCGAGGCAGATCAGCATTTGATCGAACGCTGTATCACGGCAGAACACGGCACACAACGGAACCTTGCCATGCACAACAATGTTGTGACCCTTGCCGAGGCGGGTTCTTCTGTAACCGCTCACGAAATACCACAAGAAATTTGGGATGCTCAAATTGCCAGTGCCGGTGCGTTGCTGGCCAGTATGTTCGACGCCGGAGATGCTGCCGCCGATGCAGCAGACGCCTACCTCTATTTCATCAGAGACATTGCCGATTGGAGCGAAATCGGCGAAACCGCTTATTTCCTTGGTCGCAATCAGGCGCTATCTCTATGACTCAGAAAACGGATACCAGCACCATGTCAAATGTTGTAGAAAACAGCACGAACCTGTCGCGCAGGCGTGCCCTTTTAGCCGGCGGGGCAGCACTGAGCGGTGCGGCTGCACTGACAGCACCGGCAATTTCGAAAGGCGCGCCACTTATCATTCGCATGGCAACATCATGGCCAGTAGGCCTTGGTGGTTTGGCAGACAGTGCCGCCCGTGTAGCTCAAGAAATCAACATCGTAAGCCAAGGACGCTTACAGGTAGAACTCTATCCGGCAGGCGAACTGGTTCCGCCTCTTGGCGTACATGACGCAGCAGGCGCCGGTGACATCGACATGTACCATTCCGCTGAATATTACTTTCAGGCCAAGCACAGGGGCATGAACTTTTTCACGACGGTGCCGCTTGGACTAACCTCCGTTGAGCAGGCGTCCTGGATTAAACATGGTGGTGGACAAGCATTGTGGGACGAACTTAACGCAGGCTTTGGCGTTAAAGCCATGCTCGCCGGTGGACCTGGTGTTCAAATGGGCGGGTGGTTCAACAAGGAAATCACCAGCATAGAAGATTTCAAAGGCTTGACTATGCGGATGCCTGGGTTGGGCGCACAGGTCATCAGCGAACTGGGTGCTAACGCTGTGGTTCTACCTGGTGGCGCTATCGTCGAAGCCTTGTTTGAAGGCACAATCGATGCAACCGAATGGGTCGGCCCATACAACGACCTGCATTTCGGGTTTCAAAAAATTCTTTCAACCTATATTTACCCTGGTTTCCATGAGCCTGGCGCTACTGTGTCAGTCGGATTGAATTTGGATTTTTGGAATAACTTGTCCGATGTTGATAAAGCACTTATCACAGCAGTTACCGATGCAGAATTAACCAGCCATTCAGCTGACTACTACGGCAACAATGGTTTAGCGCTGGTGCAGCTTAAAAAAGAAGCGGGGATCAGGCCAACACGACTACCAGACGACGTCTGGAATGAACTGGCACGTGTGTCGTTCGAAATCACGGCTAGCGTCGCAGATGACGACGACATGGGTAGACGGATTGTAGAAAGCTACGATGCATATCGTAATCTGATGGGTAACGCAGGTCCGATGAGTCAAGCCGACTACTTGGCTAAACGTGGCGCCGTCAATCTGTTTGCTGAAGTTTAAACTCAGAGCAACTTTATGCAACGGCAATTGCGCCCTAATAAGCAACGAAGCCAATTCATTGTGGTAGTCGCTATTTTCCTAGCGGCGCTTTTGCTTTGCCAACTGTTATTGCGTGAAACTGATTCGTTAAGCTTACTTGAAACATAACCGACTCAAAGACCCACGCCTACGCGATACCGTACATTGCCACTTAGAACAACTGCATCAGGTGGAATGTTACCGGTAATGTTCACTACCAGTTCATAGCCTCCAAAAGCTTGTAAATAATCCAGCACATCAGTGTCCATAACCGCTAAATTCAGGGATCTGGCTGCCGCCCCGAATTGCGGGTCACCGTCCGGGAGAAAAGCTATTACCTCCTCCCGAACGACGCCATTTAACAGAGCGCGAATGGATACTGTAAGCCCAAAGAGAAAATCAAAATTATCCAGAGCACCGTCTTCAGTGGCGTCGGTATCAGAACTTTCCAGAATGTCGAGTCTTAATTCACGTATTCGAGCAAAGGTTAGAAACTGAGAATCTGCCTCTATGCCAAGAATATTGCTATCAATGGCCAGACCTGCAGACAATGTGAGATTCGAACGTAGAGTCGCACCAGGTATCGTCACGACAGGAAGGTTGTCTGTCATGGAGCGGGTACCCAGGGTGACATCTTGATTACAACCAGCCATTAAAAGCAAAGACAAGACAATTAGTGTTATTGCCGGCGCTATTTTATTTTCTTTACATCGACAAATCATGTTTTTACTTTGTTTGTATTAACGGCCGCAAAATCATACGACCAAAGATGCTCCTAATAATTCATGTTTAATAAACTTACGGATAATTATAGTTTCACTATTTACTCCCAATTCACTGGTTTTTCATCTTTACGTTTGTGAATAGCAAATAAAAACAAGTGCTTTATGAAAGCGTAAGCGTTTGATCACAAACGTTTCGTTAGAAAAAATCAAATTTTCATTTTAGTTCCCGATATTTTTTATCGAACATCTCATCGTTCGAGCTGTGCGTTTATAAAAATTACAGCCGGTGAACTAACAATGCCCCTCCTACTCACAACCTCGGCACAACGTTGCACGGGGTCGGCCCGTTTTCACAAAAGCAAACATTTGAGTTGAACGTAAAGAGGTTTCTCGTTTGAGTATCTATTGATGATCAAACAAATCTAACAAAATATATTTGGAGATTAGAAATGAAAATCAAAAATTTTAAAAATCATTTCGCACTTACTGCTTCCAGTTTGGGCGTTCTATTAACAGTAGCTGCGTGTGGCGATGCAACGAATCTTGGACAGGCTCAAGATAATCTGGCAAATGGCGAATCTGCCACGATCAACATTTCAACTGATGAAAACGGCAACCTAGTGATCGGCTCAAGTGATAGCGCGGGTGATGCAGATGCTGCTGGCGGTGTCTTTGTCATGTCAAACATACTGGATGAAAACACAATAGTGTCCTACAGCCGTAACGATGATGGAACACTCGAATTGGTTGGTGAATATGTTACTGGCGGCCTGGGTGGCGATTTTGATGGGCCCGAAGGTCTTGACCCACTGATATCAGCCTATTCACTCATCAATACCCCTGACAACGAATACCTCATGGCTGTTAACGCTGGTAGTAACACGATTTCAGTGATGCAAATCAACGACGACATGTCATTAGAACTTGTAGACACCGAAAGCACATTTGGCGTTGGCCCTAACAGTCTGGCGTATAACAGCGGCTATGTTTATGTAACAAACATCGATGCTGACGGCGAATTTAACGGCGAGCCTGATCAGGAAGGTTCAATTTATGGATACTCGTTTGAAAACGGCGACCTGACACCACTGCAAGGTTCTGGGCGTGAATTGGAAAACCGTCCTGCGGCTGTTCGCTTTTCTCCTGATGGTGACCACCTGTTAATCACAAGTATCAACGCAGGTTCTGCCACTCTGGCAAGTGGGAACGACGAAGAACTAGTGGTTTACGCTATTGACGATGCTGGCTTTCCATCAGAAGGCGCTCTTAGCGGTGCAACGTCAACTCCACGAGGAAACGCCGAAGGCCGTAACCTTCCCTCTGCAATCGGATTTGAAGTCGTTGATCGTTCAAACGGTACCTTCGCTATTGTTACCGAAGCACGAGAGTTCCAATCAGAAGGTCAGCCACCGGCATTTCCAAATTTGCAAACCGGTTCTGTTTCCGTATTCCAGTTGGGTGATGACGGTTCACTTACTGCCTCTCAACTCGATCTGTTAGCAGGACAAAGCGACACAGTTGGTCAACGAACGGCTTGCTGGATTGTTATGTCTCCCGATGGTGAATACTTTTGGGTAAGCAACGCTCTGGATGCATCTATCTCCTCTTATCGATTCACTGACTCTACTGGCAATGTCGAATTGGTTCAGGAACTGGCAGCTATCGGCAACCAGCCTACCAGTGCTGACCCGGCTACGGCATTTGCAACTACCGACGGGTGGGTCGATCTTGATATCAGCGACGACGGAAACTTTATATACCAATTGTTTGGTCTGTCTGGACAAGTCGGTGTTTACAGCGTAGACGCTGGCGCACTGACATTAGTCGAAGTGGTATCTGGCGCGCTTCCAGAAGAGAACACACAGGGCATCGTTGCTTTCTAGCATCGGTGTTCACTTGAAACTAATTGGAGATACATAATAATGAGCTTATTAAACAAATTTCAATTGTTCTCGCCAAACAAACCTAATCGAGTACTGGCCACTTCGGCAAGCCTTGCAGTTTTACTTACTGTCAGTGCATGTGGCGATCAAGGTGCAATTACTCTTGAGGGACTGGAAGCTGACCTTGAAGCTGGTGAGCAAATTGATATTACCCTTTCTACAAACGAAGACGGTTCCCTTGTTATAGATTTACCTGATGGTCTGTTGGTAGATGACGATGTTGATGGCAACGGTGCGGGTGCAATGTATGCCCTCACTAATCAGCACGACCCATCACAACAGATTTCTGCTGCTGATACCGCTAGTAGCGAACCTGATCGACGCAATCAGATAGTTGCTTATACAAGAAGTGAATCGGGAGAGCTGGAGCAAATTGGTGTGTACGATACTGGAGGTGTAGGTGAGAATATTAGGGCCAGTGGTGCCAACCCACTGGCATCGCAAGACCCTCTGATTGTCTCCAAGGACCGTCGATTTTTATTTGCAGTCAATGCCGGAAGTGAGTCAATTAGCTCATTTCGAATCAATGATGATTATTCCTTAACCCCGGCCTCATTGGATGTATCTACCAGTGGCAAGTCTTCAGCGCAGAACCCAGTATCGTTGACGCTCTTTGAAGACATTTTATACGTCGTAAACACAGGAAACTTCGTTGACGACAATGGTGAAGAATTAGATACATTGCCAGAAGACAGAAACCGGGTAAATGCGAGCATCATTGGATTTCGAGTTGGCGATGATGGATCATTAACCGAGATAGCGGGTTCGGAGCTTACAGATGTCGGCAACAACGCAGGCTCAATTGAGTTCTCATCTAATGGAGATCATTTGTACATCACTGAACGTCGTACTAACAATATTGTTTCGGTCACATTGGATGATAATGGCTTGCCTAAAACGTACGATAACGGTGCAGTACGATCTACCGACATTGCCTCTATCACGGCACAACCGTTCGGTACCGACCTCTACCCAACTGATAATGGCGACATATTGTTGGTTTCAGAGGGCAACAACGGTGCGCCCGGATTAAGTGCATTGTCTTCATACAGAATTGAAGCCAATGGTGCACTTACCGGCATATCACTGAGCTCTGGTGTTGAGGGCGACCCACTTACCACCGGATTTACTTTCGGCTGCTGGGTTGAGTTCGTTGAAACGCCAACAGGAGACTATGCCTATGTCAGTAATACGCCCGATGGCACAATCACAAGCTTTTCGGTTGGTGACCAAGGTGGCTTAACACGATTGGAGTCGCTAGCGGGCAGCGCTGGCATAGACGGTGACGATACACAAAATGGCGGCGGTGTTCTGGATGCAGAAATTGCTTATCCATTCCTGTACCAAGTGGTTAACAACGATAGCCGTATCGCACAGTTTCGTATTAACGAAGACGGCAGTCTGAAAAGGCAGCTCGATCTTGAAGTTGTCGATACAGAGCTGTTTCAACCCCGCATGTTTGTGGGTATCGCCGGATTCTAGACGACTGAGTGCTTAACAGAACGACCACCGGTGAAGTATTACTTACCGGTGGTTTTTTTCTTTGTGGCATGGGACAACACCAATTGCTCTATTGTGGTGACCGCCCTGGCAACACCATTTTCACCGTCAATGGACTCTGCAATTTTTCTGGCTGACAGGCCAAAGGATTCATTGCCCGTTACCGTTTTAATCGCATCGGCAAGTA
>CALIMV010000301.1 GCA_938045275.1 uncultured Granulosicoccaceae bacterium | reverse complement strand
AGCGGTAACTTCGGATACAACGCAGCTAGTGGCGAGTATGGCGATATGGTTGAGATGGGTATTCTTGATCCAACCAAAGTGACTCGATACGCTCTACAGAACGCAGCCTCTATTGCTGGCCTGATGATCACCACAGAAGCTATGATCGCCGATAAGCCTTCAGAGGCTGGCGCAGCTGCTGGTGGCGGAATGCCAGACATGGGCGGTATGGGTGGCATGGGCGGTATGGGTGGCATGATGTGACCCAGCGCTCATAACTGAGTAATCAAAAAAACCCTCGCCAGTGGCGGGGGTTTTTTTTTCTTTACGTTACGTCTGTCGATGCTGTGCGCTATGCACGCCTAAACTGAGCATTACTACGGTCGACATTGAATATATCAAAGCAGATATCGTTCATTCTCATGTTCCATCTAAGCCCAATCAATTCAGCCTCGCTTCTACTTCCCTGACGTTCTCTCTAAGCCCCGCTTGACGCGCTTCAGGCAGATTTTTACGTGCCGATAGCTTTACTGTGGAGATGTTCCCTAAAGCTTTGCATCACATGGTATTTGCTATGGGGTTTATCAAACAGTCGTAATGATTTGTGGATTGGCTGGATACAGCAGATTTTTAAATGATTCGAAACGCCCTTGACAAGCTATCAAGCTCACGACCAGCCCAGAAGCTGGCTGTGGTGGTGCTGTGCTCTGTATTTACTGCGCAGCTGCTTATTCTGCTGCCGTTGTTGTGGGTTCGGCATCATCAAACTGTCGATGCATTGATCGCTCAGGAACGCAACTCACTGCAAAACATCATTTTCCTCAGTCCGCCTGAATCGCTGCGCAACACTGAAGGTTTGATCAACACGGCTTTAGTCGGATTGTTAATAACCGATTCGGCTGGGAATCCGGTCATCGCAGAAGGCGCATTACCAGAATTTGAAAACCTGGCACATACCGGAAAACAAACCAGCAGTAGCGTCAGTGGTTTAATCGATGTCCTTTGGTTTCTTGAACATAACGAAACTCGAGTACTTGCTGCTGCAAGAATCAGTACGTCTGAACTTCTCACAAAATCAATGATATTTACTGTGTTAGTGATATTCGCATCATTGTTAATCAGTCTTATTGCTGCGATCGTCACCTTATGGGGTACCAACAGAGCATATATCTATCCCATGGCAGAACTGGCGACAAGCTTACGAGCCAGTCGTGAGAATAGTAAAGGCAACGTGCCTGAAAAAATTGACTATCCAGAAACAGAAGATCTTAATGCACTGGCAGATGAGTTCAATAGTTTAATCGAGGCACAACAGCGCTCCTCTCGACAAGTCAAGGTAAAGCAACAATATCTTGAGTTCGCTGCGCACCACGACCCGCTAACCCACCTGCCCAATCGCTTGATGTTTGAAGACAAATTGAAGCGCACCGTTCTAAACGCGCTGGAAAACAGTGAGCCGTTTATTGTCTATTTGGTCGATCTTGATAACTTCAAGTTTTTTAATGATCAGTACGGCCATCTGGTTGGCGATAAAATGGTTGCAGAGATCGGAAATCGCCTGCAGTCCATGATGCAAGACATCGATTTGGTTGCTCGCCTCGATGGTGATGAGTTTGTTGTAATACAAAAAAACACGGATGATCGCCAATCGGCAGAAGAGATTGCCCGCCGTATCATGAGTATGGCTATAGCACCGTACGAGTATCGTGGATTCACATTAAAGGCGGCTGTATCTGTTGGCATTTCATGTTTCCCGAAAGATGTGAATGACAGCCATGACGAAGAGTTAATGGGAGAGGAAATTGTCAACAACGCCGCAGTAGCTTTGCAGGAAGCGAAGAGCAACGGCAAGAATCAATACCAACTTTTTAACGAAAAAATGCGCAGCCGATTGACCGCTCGCATTCGAATGGAACAAGACCTCAAGCTTGCGTTGCAAGAAAATCAATTTGAGGTTTATTATCAGCCCAAAATCGACATAGCGAGCCGGAAGGTCACAGGAGCGGAGGCTCTGGTTCGTTGGAAACACCCGACCAGAGGATTCGTTTCGCCAGAAGAATTTGTACCAGTTGCAGAAGAGGCCGGTATGATAATTGAGTTGGGCGAATGGATTCTAAGAACTGCTTGTAAAGAGATCAGAAAATTACATCAGCTCGGTTTTGGTAATTTGCATATTGCAGTGAATATTTCTACCGTACAGTTTACTGACGGCAACTTGTTACCCATGGTTAGCAAAGCGTTAAAAGACACTAAACTACCACCGAGATTTCTGGAGTTGGAAATTACTGAAAGTGCGGTAATGCACGACCCTGAAGAGGTAATCAACTCCTTGCATGAGCTCAGTCGATTTGGTCTGGGTCTGGCAATCGATGACTTTGGCACCGGCTATTCGTCTTTGGCTTATTTAAAACGTTTTCCAGTACATACACTTAAAATTGATCGAGCCTTCATTACCGATATATCCAGCGACAGTGACGATGTAGCAATCGTTGAAGCGGTCTTGGGTTTAGGCAAGCACTTCAATATGAAGGTCGTAGCGGAAGGTGTAGAGGATGAAGATCAATTGACTTTTCTGGAAATCCAGGGCTGTGATATAGCGCAGGGCTATTTCATTAGTAAGCCTATGCCAGTGGCGATCTTCCTTGCGTGGCTACGAAAATGGCCGCAAGGCACGTACGAAGTTTCAGACCAGGGCGACAATGTCGTTCCAATGCCACCTGCCAGGAGATTTGGCACCTAACCGTTATTCCCAATATGATTATGGGAGCGCCGAGCCATTCGCTGCGAATGGTGCCTTGCTGAGTCAATTTTGGCCAAACCTGTTTTGCATCGTTTGTTTGCCACACCACATTAGCCTATAAAAATCAGTTGAATCCAGTAGTTGGCGACTGTTATACAACCTGGCGTTTAGGCGATTTCATGCCAAACTTCTTTGATTTGACACTTGACGATTGTGTTGTGCTTGTTGTCTGTGCACAATTAGGTATGGCTAAATCAAAAGAAAAACGTTGTGGTTGGTGTTTGGGCAGCGAGCTATACATTGCTTATCACGATCAGGAGTGGGGTGTACCTTGCTATGACACCCAGGGTTTGTTTGAAATGCTGAGTCTGGAAGGTGCTCAGGCTGGTCTGAGCTGGATTACCATTTTAAATAAGCGCGAGAACTATCGTCGTTTGTTTGCCAATTTTGATGTCACCAAAATTGCCAGATTCAAAGCCGCCAAAATAGACAAATTGGTGCTCGACGCCGGCATTATCCGTCACAGGCAAAAAATTGAAGCCTTCGTTAATAATGCGCAAGTGGTTGTGGCTATGGAGAAAAGAGGCGAATCATTCGTCGATTTCTTATGGTCATTTGTTGATTATAAAATTGTGCAGAATAAGCACAAAAGTATGGCGACCGTACAAGGCAGTACCGATCAGTCTGTTTTAATGAGCAAAGCGTTAAAAAAAGCCGGCTTCAAGTTTGTTGGCCCCACTACGTGTTATGCGTTTATGCAAGCATCGGGCATGGTCAACGATCACCTTATTTCTTGTCCTCACCACGCCCGGGTCGCTAAATTGGATAAGAAAACCAAACAACCAGCTCACTGGACTGGACTTAGGTAATTTACCGATCAGTAGTTCACAGAAATGACGAATTCGGTTCTGGATACGCTGCCTTTGTGGCAAATGCTGCTGGTCGGGGCGTGCTTTATCTGGAGCGGCTTTGTAAGGTCTGGTTTAGGGTTCGGTGGCACAGCCTTGTCATTGCCGTTGTTGCTTATGTTTGTAAACGACCCCTTGGTCTTCCTGCCGGCAATATGCTTCCAATTGCTCTTTTTCTCATTGCTCACTGTCGTGACTCGTATCAGCAATGTCGACTGGGATTTTCTTTTAAAAATCATTCTCGCCTTATCTATTCCGTTTGTTATTGGTTTGATGGGACTATTGGAATTTCCTGGCGCGTTATTGAGCAGTATTGTGTACGCCACTACACTGATTTACGGCATTGGATATGTCATAAATTATGTGTTTTCCAGTAAAAGTCGGGTAGCTGATTTCGTTTTTCTGTGCTTTGGTGGCTACGTTAGCGGAGTATCGTTAATTGGTGCTCCATTGATCGTTGCTGTTGGCAATCGTTATCTACACAGGAACAAAATGCGCGATACATTTTTCGTTTTATGGATTGTGCTGACAATTCTGAAACTAAGTACGTTCGCGGCGGCAGACATCAACCTGCAATGGCGACTAACTTTGTTGTCTTTCCCGTTGGCCGGTATTGGACACTTTCTGGGTTTGCAGGCCCATGAAAAAATTATGAAAGGTGATAAAAGACGATTTGAACAATTTATAGGTACTGGATTGACTCTGGTGTCGCTGTTAGGTCTGATCAACTTGTGGAGTAAATGGGCTGCGTGAATCAGGCTTTTTCAAAAGCTAGTTGCAACATTGAGCTCAATGATGTTCGCTATTGCATTGCGGGGGAATCCATTCTCCAAGGCTTGTCATTTACAGCAGATCAACAGCGAATCGGTATTGTAGGTCGTAATGGATCCGGAAAATCCACGCTTGCACGACTGTTGTGCGGATTGATTAATCCTAGCTCCGGGACCATTCGTGTGGCTGGAATTGATGTGGCGCACGATCGACATCAGGCAATACGCACAGTAGGTATGTTATTTCAAAATCCCGATCATCAGATCATTTTTCCAACAGTAGAAGAAGAGCTGGGTTTTGGTCTGCAACAACTGGGTATGTCGCGCGAAAATGCACGCGAACATACCCATGATGCCTTATGTAGGTTTGGTATTGAAGAATGGGCCGGTAAGTCGGTGAGTGCGTTATCGCAAGGACAGCGACACCTGGTTTGTCTTTTGGCTGTAATGTTAATGAAGCCGCGTCTTATTGTATTGGATGAACCGTATGCAGGTTTGGATATCCCAACCACCATGCAATTAACCCGACATCTGGATAACGTGGAGGCAGTGGTTATTCATGTTAGTCATCAAACGGATGCGTTATTGAATTACGAGCGGATACTATGGTTAGAGGCAGGCGAGATCGTCAATGACGGTACGCCAGAGAGCGTTCTGCCAGCATTCACAGAACGTATGAAGGAGTTAGGTTGTTCAAGTGCTTTACTTTGATTCTCCAGTAGTCACACATTGGCACAAAGTGCCAGTAATGTGGAAGTTTCTGACTGTTTGTATTTGCTCGGTTACATTGTTTTTGCTGGATGCTGTCCAACTGCAACTTGTTGCATTCTTAACGTGTTGCCTGCTTTATCTATCAGCTGGGCCCACTTTTTTTTACGCGGGAGTAAAACGATTATTGTTTTTATGGCCAATCATTCTGATTATTCTTATTTGGCATGGTTTGACCGGAACGGCTCTGCAGGGGCTGGGAATGACATTGCGTTTAGTCTCAATTATTGCACTGTCAAATTTGATGACAATGACCAGTCGGCTTACCGATTTACTTGAGTTGGTACGGCGTGTTTTCAAACCTATTCGTAAGCTGGGCATTAATACGCGTCCAATAGAAATAGCAGTCGCGTTGGTGGTCAGATATACTCCGGTATTAATAGTCAAGGGTGGTATGTTGCTAGAAGCCTGGCGAGCACGGTCTGTTAAGAGAAGCCATTGGCGCGTTGCGTTTCCACTTTGTCTGGTTGCTATAGATGATGCAGAACGTGTCGCCGAAGCTTTAAAAGCACGCGGCGGTTCACACAAACTTTCCGACAATTAAACGCTAATTTTTAATACAAATTTTCCTCAAAGGTAAAGTTCATGGATCGGGATGTTGTATTTATTGCTTTATTTGCAGCACTTATTATCGCTTTAGGTTTTATACCACCCATTATGCTACCTGTTGGTGTACCAATAACTGCGCAAACTTTGGGCGTGATGTTGTGCGGTACCGTGTTAGGGGCCAAGCGTGGTGCACTTGCGGTATTGTTGGTACTTGCGTTGGTTTTGGTTGGCCTGGTGCCATTGTCAGGTGGTCGAACTGGTATTGGATTGTTGGCAAGTCCTACGGCCGGGTTTTTAATCGGCTGGCCGGTTGCTGCGTTTGTTACTGGTCTGATCGTGGAACAAGTGCGCGCCATATCCATTGTTGCCATTGCCATCATTGCCTCTATTGTTGGCGGCATCATAGTGCTCTATGTGTTTGGCATAGCAGGTTTGTCAAAAAATTTGGATAAGCCTGTTCTGGAGGCTGCGACCTTGGTGTTGGTGTATATTCCAGGTGATATTGTTAAGGCAATCATCGCAGGCTTTCTCACAGGCGCATTGTTCAAGGCACGACCACACAGTGTGTTATCTCGCAGTTGAAGCATTACTTAGAGATTCAAGTGAATTTAAATGATATTGAGAAACTGATTGAACAGCGTCGTTCAGTCAGGGCATTTTTACCTGATGCAATTGATCGTAACAGTCTGGAAGCCATACTAACCTGCGCTCGACATGCACCCAGTGGTGCCAATTTGCAACCTGGTCGTTTTCATGTATTAACCGGCAGTGCATTATCGACATTAACAAATGCACTGTCAGAAGCCATCGAACAAAATAGAAAACCGGTTTCCGAATATTCCTATTTCCCTCCAGTATTGTCGGATGAGCTCAAAGCGCGGCAGCACGAAGCAGGTTTTGCTCTGTATAAAGCCTTGGGCATTGGACGGCGCGATACTCAGGCAAGAAGAGAGCAGTTTGCGCGCAACTACCGGTTCTTTGATGCCCCGGTTGGAATAGTGGTCAGTATTGACAGAGACATGGGTAAAGGTTGTTTTATGGATTTAGGCATGGGGTTGATGAGTCTATTTGTCAGTGCACAAAGCCGTGGTTATGGTACCAGTGGTATAGGTGCGCTTGCGAACCATGCAGATGTGGTTCACGAATGTTTATCACTGCCTGTGCAGGAAATGGTTGTGTGTGGTGTTGCTTTGGGCTTGCCTGATCATGATCATCCAGTTAATAGAGTAAGAACAACTCGTGCACCTCTGGATTCTTTCGCCTCGTTTCACGGGTTTTAATGGCAATTCAATCGTAACTAATCAATCGTAACTAATCAGTCGTAAGTAATCAGTCGTAAGTAATCAGTCGTTGTGTACCAGAACGGCTGTTCCCAAACCACCTGCAGCAGCTATGGCAGCAATTCCCCATCCGTGAATGTTGACCATTTCGTTAAAAAGTCGCGACATAAGCACGGCTCCGGAAGCACCAATCGGATGGCCGCGTGCAAGTGCACCGCCACCAACGTTGGCTATAGCTGAATCTATGTTTGCTTGTTCAGTACAAGCGATGGCTTGAACGGCATAAGCTTCCATAATTTCTGCTCTTGCCAATTGCGCGGCATCGATGTTCTCTTGCTGCAGAACAAAATCCATCGCCGCGATAGGTGCCTGTCCGGGAAGCATTGGGTCGGCACCCAGGGTCACCCCAGATCGAATACATAATTTATGGCCGAAACTTTTAGCGGCAATCGCTTCGCTAACCACCAGACAAAACGCTGCGCCATCTGCCGCGACCGCGGTATTGGCAACGGATATGCTGCCGTGAAGTCGAGTGGCGCGTTCGCAAAGTTTCGTGTTGAGTTTACGTGTGAAGTCGTCTTTATCGATCTGAGCCATGGGTACTATCTCAGCTGACATTCGTTCAACTGCACCTAAACCTTTTTTATGGCTTTGAATAGCGTAATTATTTTGTTGTTTGAATGATATGCCTAACTTTGTCGCCAATGTGCTTGCTGCGACCGTCATGTCAGGATCACGCTCAGGCCAGGGCGTAAATGCGGGTTGATCGTAGGCGTGTAAAGTATCGCTGCCAGGCGTTTTATAAAATCGATGTGGTCTCTGTGAATAGCTTTCTGCTCCACCGGCGATAACGATGGACGCACGCCCAGAAACAATCATGTCGTTAGCGATCAATATGGCGTCAAGGCCACTGCAACATTGTCGATCAATACTCAAGCCCGCAACGCTTTCATCAAGGCCACTTGCTAATGCCAGCAACCGAGCGGGATTTCCACCAGCCCCCAGTGCGTTGCCTACGATGAGTTCATCGACCTGTTGCGGCTCGATTTTAGCCGATGATAGTAGAGCGCCTATGACTGGTGATGCCAACTGGTGAAGGTTTAAGCTTGACAGCGCACCTCCGCGCGGTGCTATGGGTGATCTCTTCGCGCCAATGATGTAACTGCAGATAGACATGCGTGCATATTTTATTGTGATCGTTTTGACAAAAGCCGTTTAATTGTGCGTAAATCTGGTTTTCCGGAAGCAAGCAGTGGCATTGCACTGACAAAGACAATATCACGCGGTGCTTTTAGTGGTCCAACACATTGCCGAAGATAAACGAGCAAACTTTTTTTCAGTTCGACACTGTCATCAGCTTCAACGACAGCCATCAATACACACCCTCGTTGAGTATCTTCTACAGCAACAACTGCGCAATGACTTACGGCTGCGTGTGCATGCAGTGCATTTTCTACTTCCTCAGGATAAACAACAGTATCGGCAATATTAACGCGACGCGACTGACGGCCTGCTAGAAACAGATAACCGTTTTTATCAAAATAGCCCATTTCACCAACGCTAATAAAGCCAGCCTGCCAACAAGCCGCTGTAGCGCAGTTATCTGCATATGCATGAAATACGTACGGACTCTTTACCCAAATTTCACCTGTTGCGCATTCTCCAGAGCTATCTTGCGTATTTGGTGTTTCTCCAATTGCTATCTCTACTCCTGGATAAGGTTTTCCAACCGAACCACTGGGTGTGTGTTCATCGGTCAAGGAAATAAAACTGGTTTCTGAGGCACCGTAGAACTCCCGTAGCGTTGCTTGCTGGAACAGCTCTTGAACATCATGCGCTGTTGCCTGGTCGAGCTTTCCACCACCGCAAAAAATATGACGTACAAACAGTTGGCTACTATCGATAGACTTTGCCTGTTTGCATAGGAGTCGCAATTGAGTTGGTGTTGCATAAAGAATGCTGGATTGCAATATAGCCAGTGCTTTGAGTTGGTTGTCTGGTCGCAGATCGGTAAGTGCGTGTAGGTCGGCCCCAAGGTGAGACGCCTCTAAAGCGGCGTAGAGAGCCAAAGAATGCGATAGCCTGCCAATGATTGCGTAGCTGTCAGTGCTGCCAATATTGGCTAGCTGCGCATTAATGCGAAAGCTACTTATCCAGGATTGATGGGTGCGTCGAATGCGTTTCGGTACTCCATTAGTACCCGCGCTTAAGCATTGGAAAAACGCTGCTTGTTCGGTGCGTTGAGACTCTGGCTCAGGTTGGTACTGCGCAGGATGAACACAGAATTCTTGCCGATTGGTTATGATATTACGCAGACAACGCAGGGTATTTTCGCAATCGACTTCGGTAATATATTGGACACCACTCAGTGATTTGTGGATTGTCTGTTGCGGATTGTTGCCGGTGATTGATTTGCCGGTGTTTGATTTGCCGGTGTTTGAAATGCTTCGCAATTGAGACTGAGGGTGCCAGCGGAAAGACTCATTTTGCTCGTCGTCCAATTGTCCTTTTCCATTGCGTGTTCGAATATCATTCGCGAGTTATACTCGCAGTGGGCTTTTATCTGACAGTTTACGCCAATTCACGGTAGTTAACTGTGCATTGATTGCCGAAAAAGCTTACCCTCATCTAATAGAAACTATGCAACACACTGGAGGCATAATGCGCTTAAAACACATCGTTCCGTACGCTTTTGTTATCTCACTAAGTGCTTGTGGAGGTACCGGCCCAACGTTGGACGATCTCACCAAGACGGCTGAGGCGGTATTGGGTGACTCTCAGAGCGGATTACTGAGCAATGCAGACATTACTGCCGGTTTGAAAGAAGCACTAACCAAGGGCTCGTCGGCCGTGGTTGGCCAGTTAGGTCAACAAAACGGTTTTTCCAATGATCCGACTATTCGTATTCCTCTGCCCCAAACTTTACTTAAAGCGCGTAACTACGCTAGCAAAATTGGTATGGAAAAGTCTTTCGATGATCTTGAATTACGATTGAACCGAGCTGCCGAATTGGCAACGCCCAAAGCCAAAAGCTTGTTCGTTGGTGCTATCAAAGACATGAGCGTGCAAGACGCCAGTGGTATTTTAAAAGGGCCAGATGATGCAGCCACTAGCTATTTTCGTGGTAAAACCGGACCTTCAATACAAACCGCAATGCGTCCTCTTGTAGACGACGCGCTGGCTGAAGTGGGTGCGGTGCAATCGTTCAACCAATTGTTAAAGCAATATAACGCCATACCGTTAGCACCCAAAGTGGAAGCAGATTTGTCTGGCCATGTGGTCGAAAAGGGAGCCGATGGTATCTTTTTGTATTTGGCGCAAGAAGAGAAAGCCATTCGAACCAATCCTGTCAAGCGCACCAGCGAACTGTTGCGCCGGGTGTTTGGTGCACAGTAGCCATTTTTCTCGTATTTACCACTACTGCGTGGCAGTGTTTCGATCAAAGCAGTAGAATGTTCGTGATCTCTACGGAATAGCTAGATTAAGTGATAGACAAAAATTCTTTTAGCCGGGATGAGCTTTTAGCCTGCGGTCAGGGTGCGCTTTTCGGTGAAGGTAATGCGCGATTGCCAACACCGAATATGCTGATGATGGACCGCATAACCAGCATTACTGCTGACGGTGGTAGCGCAGGTAAAGGCCACATTACTGCGGAACTCGATATCAACCCCGATTTATGGTTCTTCGGGTGTCATTTTGTCGGAGACCCGGTAATGCCAGGTTGTCTTGGCCTCGATGCTATGTGGCAATTGGTTGGTTTCTTCCTTGGCTGGAAAGGCAATCCGGGTCGGGGTCGAGCCTTGGGTAGCGGTGAAGTGAAATTTTTTGGCCAAGTTTTACCAGAAGCCAAACTGGTCACCTACGAATTACACATTAAGCGTCTTATCGAACGTCGATTGGTCATGGGCATAGCCGATGGCCGTATGCTTGTCGATGGCAAGGAAATATATACGGCAAACGATTTACGCGTTGGTCTATTCACCTCAACTAAAGATTTCTAGCGAGTTCCTCCTATGCGTCGTGCAGTCATCACCGGTATCGGCATTGTTTCCTGCTTGGGCAATGATAAATCAACTGTCACGGCAGCATTGCGTGATGGAACGTCGGGTATTACTGCTCGCGAAATCTATCAGGAAATGGGAATGCGCTCGCACGTAGCAGCTCGCCCCGAAATAGATTTAAAAGAAAATATTGACCGTAAACAATTGCGCTTTATGTGCGATGCAGCCGCGTATGCTTATATAGCGATGCGAGATGCCATTAGTGATGCAGGCTTAAGTGAAGATGAAGTGTCTAATGAAAGAACCGGTATTATTGCAGGTTCTGGTGGTGGTTCAGCATTCTCTCAAGTTGAAAGCGCAGATATTTTGCGCGAACGGGGCATACGTCGGGTAGGCCCGTATCGCGTTACGCAAACAATGGGGTCAACTGTTTCTGCCTGTCTGGCAACGCCGTACAAAATCAAGGGCACTAACTATTCCATTTCATCTGCCTGCTCGACCAGTGCGCATTGTATTGGTAACGCTTTAGAGCTCATACAATTGGGTAAACAAGATCGTATTTTCGCAGGTGGTGGTGAAGAGGAACATTGGACATTGAGTTGCATGTTTGATGCGATGGGGGCGTTGTCATCTAAGTACAACGACAATCCTGGCCAGGCCTCACGAGCCTACGATGCTGATCGGGATGGTTTTGTCATCGCCGGTGGCGGCGGCATGGTGGTGGTCGAAGAGCTTGAAACAGCCCTTGCCAGAGGAGCAAATATCTATGCTGAAGTGGTTGGCTATGGTGCGACCTCGGATGGGCATGACATGGTTGCACCTTCGGGCGAAGGCGCGCAGCGTTGCATGAAACTCGCAAAGTCCACCGTTGATACACCGATCGACTATATTAATGCGCACGGAACCAGCACGCCGGTTGGTGATATTGCTGAACTCGGTGCAGTAAAAGCGGTGTTTGGTGACAATTGTCCAACCATCAATTCAACAAAATCATTAACTGGCCATTCCTTAGGTGCGGCAGGTGTTCAGGAAGCGATCTACACGTTGCTTATGCAACAGGCGGGTTTTATCGCAGCATCAGCCAATATCCATACACTGGATGAGGCTGCCAAAGGCATGAACATAGCGACCAGTCGGCTCGACAATGCGAAACTCGATACCGTCATGTCTAACAGTTTCGGCTTTGGTGGCACTAACGCATCGCTGGTTTTTCGCCGTATGTAAAGCCGCTCTTTTCATTGAGTGCAGAATTGATGCACTTAAATAAAGCGCAGGGTGAGTTGCTTAGTAGATCAGTGCTGGTTCGTCGAGGGCTGAGCGTTGTTCTTTCAATGCCAGAATGTGCTCATCCCAAAATCGGTTACCGGCAAAAAATGGAAATGCTCTTTGGAACGCAGGATCCTCCCAACGTCTTGCAATCCACGCGGCGTAGTGAATAATGCGCAGTGCTCGCAGTGGTTCAATCAAGCATAATTCTCGATCATCAAACTCACGAAATTCATGGTAACCATCCAGTATGCTACCCAATCGGGCTTGGGCATACTGACGATCTCCGGAAATAAACATCCACAAATCCTGAATTGCCGGGCCAATCCCGGTGTCGTCAAAATCCAATAAATGGGGTGTGTCGTCTCGTCCCCATAGAATGTTTCCAGGATGAAAATCCCCATGGATGCAGAACGTATGCAGTGACGAGCAATCGGCAAATTGCTGGTGCACAACTGGCATGATCTCGTGTACCAAAGTCAGATAGGGGGTTCGAACGTCCAACGGTAACAACGCTGAATTTTCAAGGAACGCAACCGATTCATCTCCGAGCCTTTCCGCATTGATGATCGGCCGGTGCTTAAAACTGTGAGTATCGCTGCTTAAATGCAAGCGGCCGAGCGCACGGCCTATCACCATGAGCTGATCGTCATTGTCCAGTTCAGGTGGTCTGCCGCCAGCGGTAGGAAAAACACAGAATCGAAAAACACCGTGCGTAAAAAGTGATTCACCCGATGCAGATTTCAGTGGCGCGATAACCGGAATGTCATTCTCAACCAGTAAATCGCACAAGTGGTGCTCCTCCAAAATGGCAGCATCAGTCCAGCGCTCCGGTCGATAAAACTTGGCTACGATGGTCGAGCCGTCTTCCAGCCCGATACTGTAAACCCGATTTTCATAGCTGTTCAAAGCCGAGACGCGGCCATCGGTTTGCCAGCCATGCGCATCGATAGCGTCGAGTATCTGGTGTGGGTCTAGCGCGGCAAAAGCCAGTGTTGGGTCTTGAGTAGAAATAGTGTTATCCCGGGTTTTTTATGCTAATTTGTTGCTAAATGTCTGTAACTTACCTCGATTCGATGGTATCTTCGCATAATTAGATCAGACAATACAAAGCATTGTCTTTGATAACAGCGAACCACATCGCCGTTGAATCGCCGTTGAATCGCCGTTGATAAGCGTCGTTAGTAATTGTTATTCAGAAACATCATGAGAAGAGCAGGATGGACATTCGAAAAATTAAGAAACTGATTGAGTTGCTGGAAGACTCGGATGTGGCCGAAATAGAAATTGTGGAAGGTGAGGAGTCGGTGCGAATCGCACGCGGTGCTCCGGTCGGCAATGCCGTTGCAGTCGCCCCCCAGCCCATTATGAATCCAGTTCAACCAACTGGCAGTATGCCAGCCGCGCCCGATGCAACTGGCTCCGCAGCATCCAACGACGTTGATGACTTGCTGCCGCCGGGCACCATTGTTGAGTCGCCAATGGTTGGTACGTTCTACCGATCACCTTCACCTGGTGCTAAACCCTTTGTTGATATTGGACAAAAAGTGTCCAAAGGCGACACCTTATGTATTATCGAGGCGATGAAAATCATGAACCAGATCGTCTCAGAGACCAGCGGTACGGTTCGCGCCATTGTAATTGAGGAAGGGCAGCCTGTTGAGTATGGTGAGCCACTAATCGTTATTGACTAATCGTCATTAGTTGACAAATATTGATTTGGGCAGGCGCATGGTAAAACCACTGAAAAAAGTACTGATCGCGAATCGTGGCGAGATAGCTCTGCGCATTATGCGCTGCTGCCGCGATCTCGGTCTGCAAACCGTTGCTGTTTACTCCACTGTAGATCGCGATCTGAAACACGTGCGGCTGGCCGATGAAGCTGTCTGTATTGGTCCACCGTCATCAATTGATAGCTATCTAAATATCCCTGCCATTATTTCAGCGGCAGAAATCACCCGTGCTGATGCTATCCACCCTGGCTATGGCTTTCTGGCTGAAAATGCAGATTTTGCTGAACGTGTTGAATCCAGCGGCTTTGTGTTTATCGGACCAACCGCCGACACCATCCGAACGATGGGCGATAAAGTGAGCGCTATCAAAGAGATGCGTGCTGCAGGTGTACCTTGTGTACCCGGTTCTGATGGTCCTTTGAATGATGATGCAGCCGAAAATCGACGTATGGCGGAATCAATTGGCTACCCGATCATTATTAAGGCATCGGGTGGGGGTGGTGGCCGTGGCATGCGCGTTGTGCATAGTGCTGACGAGCTTGAGCAGTCGATTTCAATGACACAGAGTGAGGCTGAATTGGCTTTCAACAACTCCACTGTGTATATGGAGAAGTTCCTGACGTCGCCTCGCCATATAGAATTTCAGGTCATCGCAGACACGCATGGAAATGCCATTCATCTGGCAGAGCGGGACTGTTCATTGCAGCGGCGACATCAAAAGATTGTTGAAGAAGCGCCTGCGCCGGGCATTGACGAAAAAACCAGACAAGATATGGGCAAGCGGTGTACCGATGCCTGTAAACGAATTGGTTATAGGGGTGCTGGCACGTTTGAGTTTCTGTATGAGAACGGTGGGTTTTATTTCATTGAAATGAACACCCGGGTCCAAGTTGAACATCCGGTAACAGAAATGATTACCGGTGTGGATATTATCAAACAGCAAATTAAAGTGGCTGAAGGGCACGAGCTTGCTTACAAACAGGAAGATATTGTCGTCAATGGACATGCGTTTGAGTGCCGTATTAACGCAGAAGATCCCAATACTTTCATGCCTTCGCCAGGTACTATTACGCAATATCATGCGCCTGGTGGACTAGGCGTACGTATGGATACCCATATATATAACGGTTATAAAGTGCCGCCGAACTACGATTCAATGATTGCGAAGTTGATCGTTAAGGGCATGACGCGGGAAACTGCCATGTCTCGAATGCGTGGCGCGTTGAGCGAAGTATTTATCGATGGCATTGTGACTAACATTCCGTTGCACAACGATATATTCCTTGACGAAGGATTTCTCGAAGGCGGGGTCGATATTCATTACCTTGAGCACAAGCTTGGCCTGCAATAGGAGCCCGCGTGGCGTAACTGCCGTTACTGCCAACACGCCTCGACGGACCGATTTAATCAATAATGTTCACTACGTATGAATAGCTATGCGCCTCAAATGCTTGCGGCGCTGCCAGCAAGCGTGTCATGACAGCGGGCGATTGGCCCGAGGTCGCGGTAGTCGCAACCCCTGAAACGG
The DNA here is from genome assembly GCA_938045275.1 of uncultured Granulosicoccaceae bacterium. Classification (GTDB taxonomy): domain Bacteria; phylum Pseudomonadota; class Gammaproteobacteria; order Granulosicoccales; family Granulosicoccaceae; genus Granulosicoccus. The sequence continues at coordinate 29,216 of CALIMV010000301.1, read as the reverse complement.
CTTCCGAGCTTGAAGACTGGTTGTTTATGGCTGGTGCTGTGTCAGTAACGTTCCAAGACAAAAACGATCAACCCATACTTGAGCCTGCGCCTGGTGAGATGCGTCTATGGGACGATATTTCGTTGATCGGGCTTTTCGCACAGGCACAAAACCCGGACTCGTTAATCAGCTCGCTGCATTTAGCTGCCTATAGTTCAGGTCTGGCAATCCCCGACTATGAGCTCAGGGCGCTGCCTGACGCCGTTTGGGAGCGCGCCTGGATGCAGGATTACCGGCCGATGCAGTTTGGTCAAAATTTGTGGGTTTGTCCGTCACACGTAGCTCCTCCAAATGCAGATGCAATCAATATTCAACTAGACCCTGGACTGGCTTTTGGTACAGGGACCCATGCCACTACAGCGCTGTGCTTGAGCTGGTTTGGTCGTAATACTGCAATGCAGAGTAAACCTTTCGACGGCGCTATCGTGGTTGATTTTGGTTGTGGTTCCGGAGTTTTGGCCATAGCGGCGGCGAAACTTGGTGCAAAAATGGTCTATGCCGTCGATATTGACGAACAGGCGATTATGGCGACAAGCCAAAATGCTGCTCAGAATGGGGTGCTGGATAGGCTGACTATCAGCCAACCCGGCTGTCTGGCGCTGGATAATGCCGATGTGATCGTCGCCAATATATTGTTCGAACCGTTAACAACTCTGTCAGAACGCTTTTCCACTATGCTTAAAACTGGTGGAATGTTGCTGATGTCGGGTATTCTTGAAGATCAGGTAGATGAACTCCAGATGAGCTACAATAGTTGGTTCGAGTTCGGGCCTACAACGGTAAGGAATGGCTGGGCGCTGACGACTGCGACTCGCCGACCAAAATGACTCATGGCTGACCTCAGCTCAAAATTGAAAGCTAGAACGAATCCGCAAACACGATGTTCGAACTGCCAAACGGTGTTCGAAGTAGCTCGAGAACTATTGTCCTCGAGTGATACGCGCGTGCGTTGTGGAGAATGCTTGAGTATTTTTGACGCTCTCGAGGAGCTGCACTCAGACGAAGCAATGACAGACGAGCAGCGTGCGTCGAGCTCGGTCAGCAGCGTGGGTTCACCTGCACCGCTAAATTCAATTGATAGCTCGGATGGGCTAAGCAACGAAACAGCGGCATTAGATATTACTTATTCAGATTTCGATATATTTTCCAAAGACGCCGATCTACCCGAAATTGCTTATTTCGACCAAACCCGTGATACCCCCGACTTTGATTTCGATGCTGTGGAGATGGGTAATGACGAAACGTTCAATGACTATATATTTGCGCACGATATCACCATCGATGCCAACGCCAATTCTTCAACCAACAAATCTGTAAGCAACATATCGCAGCAGTCTGCTGAATATGCGCAAGTCGACTTTGTTGGTAAAGAGCAATCGAGTGAGCCGCTGATTTTTAAGTACCGCGATAGCGAGCCACCTGACTCTGCTGTAGCAGCAACTGACATTGATTCAGCCACCGATAATGTGGTGCCTCGTGCACACGGTGCGCAGGCCAGATCGATTGGTTCACCTGCGGTCAAGGTTGATGTTGGAACACGGGCAAGTTCACCTAAAGAGCAGTCAGAGAAGAGCCCGTGGCTCTTCCGTGCCGGTATGCTTGTGTTACTTGGTGTGTTGCTTATAGGTTTATTTACCTATCGCTCGCGTCCCCAGCTTTACAACAACACAACATTACGACCAGCGCTTGAAACGGCTTGCAAAATAATGCGATGCACTTTACCCGCACGTGTTGATGTTGCATCATTAAAAATGGTTAAGCGAAATGTCTATTCACATCCAAGTACACCTAACGCATTGGTCATCAATGTGTCATTTCGTAATGAAGCCGAATTTGCTCAACAATTACCGGTTTTACAGATGGTGTTATCCAATCGTGTAGGGCGCGTCGTTGCAAAGCAAGACTTTATTCCTAATCACTATATGCCTAATTGGCAAGATGGCGCGGTCATAGAGGCAAACCAACAGCTTGATGTCAAGTTGGAAGTAACCGATCCAGGCCAGGATGCGCAAAATTTTGAGTTTCATTTTTTGGAATTTAAATCGTAAATTTCTTTGCAAAGTTATTGCAATTTATTTTTGTTAGTGCATCTGGTTTTTTTATTCTTCGATCTGTATTAGGATGTTTTTCCTGATCAATATCTGACTAATTCATGTTGCATATCGGCCCCTACAAGCTGCGCAATAATGTGTTTCTCGCACCTATGGCTGGAATCACTGATGCACCGTTTCGCATGCTATGTGCACGCGAAGGGGCGGCTTATGCTGCATCGGAAATGATCTCCAGCGATGCATTGCTTTTCGCGACAAAAAAAACACGACATCGAATAAAGCACGTTGACAATGGCCTTCCGCATGCAGTACAAATTGCCGGGTCTGAGCCGACAGCCATGGCTGATGTTGCTGAATTAAATGTGAAGTACGGCGCAGAAGTTATTGATATCAACATGGGTTGCCCGGCAAAGAAAGTGTGTAATAAAGCAGCTGGTTCTGCTTTACTTGAACACCCTGAGTTGGTTCGCGATATTATTAGGGCGGTTGTTACAAGAGTTAAAGTGCCGGTTACGTTAAAAATTAGAACCGGCCCTAACCCTAATGAAAGAAACGGTGTTGAGATAGCGCGACTTGCCGAAGAAGAAGGCATTGCCTGTCTCGCTGTGCACGGGCGTACTCGTACTGATCGATTTAAAGGCCAGGCTGAGTACAATACTATTGCACAAATAAAAAAAGCGATTAACATCCCTGTTATTGCAAATGGCGACATTAATTGCGCAGAAGATGCGAAAAAAGTACTTGATCTAACTAGCGCAGATGGCGTTATGATAGGCAGGGCGGCACAAGGGAATCCGTGGTTGTTTAAATCGATAACTGAACAATTGAATGGAAGCGCTGCGCCGGTACCACCAACAACAGAACAAATATACGAGACCTTGACTACGCACTTGAACGGCCTCTATGAGCTTTACGGCGAATATACGGGTGTGAGAGTTGCGCGCAAGCATATCGCTTGGTATTGCAAAGGATTACGTAACGCGACTGAATTTCGTGTTCGTGCCTATAGCAAAGAATCAAGCGTAGAACAGCTTGCAATAGTTGAGGAGTTTTTCACCTGCCCAGATTCGTTTGCGGCAGCCGCATGAGTAATTTATGGTTTCAGAATCTACAACACAAAACACCCAAGACGTCCACAGCACACAAGATACGCCGATGGAATCCAGGGAAGATACGGCACTACAACGTTGCGTAAATAGTGAGCTTGAACGCTATTTTGAAATGCTTGATGGTGAAGTTCCACACGACTTGCATCGCATGGTTATGCGGCAAGTTGAATCGGCATTGATCACCTATGTTCTCGATGAGTGTCGTGGCAATCAAAGCAAAGCGGCTCAATGGCTTGGTATCAGTCGTGGCACCTTGCGCGGAAAATTGGCTGACAGCAAGCAAACTTGACAGCAGTTTCAGCTAAACGCTGCGCTTTACTCAGCGTATCTGACAAAACCGATATCTGTCTAATAGCCAAGGCGCTGCAAAGCGCCGGCTATACCCTACTGTCAACAGGCGGAACAGCGACGCTTTTACGAGAGTCCGGCTTGGTGGTTACCGAGGTGTCTGAACACACCGGTGCCGCAGAGATGATGTCGGGTCGAGTTAAAACGTTGCATCCAACGGTGCATGGCGGGATTCTTGGCAGGCGAGGCACTGACGACGCATTGATGCGGGAGCGAAATATTGCTCCTATAGATTTTGTCGTCGTTAATCTGTATCCGTTTGCGCAAACCGTTGCCCGTATTGATGCCGCTGGTAAGCGTGCAGCCGAAAGCGGTAGTGCGGCTGCCAATGATACAGCGACTGATGTCAGCTTCGAGGATGCCATTGAGAATATCGATATTGGCGGTCCTGCGATGGTTCGCTCGGCGGCAAAGAATTTTGCATCGGTTAGTGTGGTGACAGATCCATCAGACTACTCGCGTGTTATTGACTCTCTGCAATCTTCGGCAGAAAACCAGGAACGGCTGCGTTTCGAATTAGCGGTAAAGGCGTTTGCTCATACGGCTAACTACGACGGCACAATCGCGAATTTTCTTGGACGAATAAAAACACCGGGTAACCTGGAAGATCGTCAGTCATTTCCTGGCACGTTGAACCGACAATACTTGCTTTCCAATGAGCTTCGATACGGTGAAAACCCGCATCAGCAGGCGGCGTTTTATCACGAGCAATCTCCGCCGGAAGGTTCGCTTGCGGCAGCTGAATTATTACAGGGCAAAGCACTCTCCTATAACAATGTTATGGATGCCGATGCGGCGCTAGCCTGTGTCAGGCAATTTGAAGAAATTGCCTGCGTGATCGTTAAGCATGCCAACCCATGCGGTGTCTCCATAGCAAAATCGGTATTCGATGCCTACGACCGTGCATACAAGACCGATGAAACATCAGCTTTTGGTGGCATCATCGCCTTCAATCGCAGCCTGGATGTGGCCACTGCCAAAGCGATAACAGAGCGACAGTTTGTTGAAGTGATTATTGCGCCAGGTATGGAGCCGGGTGTTGGCGATGTGTTAGCGGCGTTTCCGAACATTCGACTGCTCGATTGTCACAGTCAACCGCCGGTGGAAAATAGCTGGATAACGAAACCTGTCTCTGGTGGCTTGTTGGTACAAGACGATGATTTGCACGCGCTCTCACAAAATGATGTAAAGATTGTCACCAAAAGGGCACCGACTCAAACCGAGTTACAAGACTTGCTTTTCGCCTGGAAAGTAGCCAAGTTCGTAAAATCGAATGCCATTGTGTACTGTAAAGATAGCGCAACGGTCGGTGTTGGTGCAGGACAAATGAGTCGAGTTTACTCTGCAAAAATAGCAGCTATTAAAGCTGCCGATGCTGGTTTGGAAGTGTCCGGCGCGGTAATGGCATCGGATGCGTTTTTCCCTTTTCGCGATGGCATGGACCAGGCAGCCGATGTTGGTATAGCCGCAGTCATTCAGCCGGGTGGCTCACGTAACGACAGTGAAGTTATCAGCGCTGCTGATGAACACAATATGGCCATGGTGTTCACAGGTGTAAGACACTTTCGTCACTAGTGTGGTGTAACAAGCCGATCGAGCTGTTTGCTTAAAGTACAGCGTAAACATGAGGTCTAAAGAAATTGATCAGCGTCAGTAGTGCCAAAGGGTGCGGCAGAAGCTTCTTTACCATCGATAAAACCGTTCGGCTGGGTTTCTAAGATGTCCCAGACACTGAAAATATCAAGTACGAATTCGTAGTTGCCGCTGGCGTCTGCCAGCGTTTTATTCTCGCTCTCCATTCTCATTTTTTGTAGTTATCTGAACACCGGCAATGCCTTCTTCTGAGTTGCTTTGGTGTTACCCACGAAAAGCAATTCTATGCAGCGAGTGCATAAAAACGTGTCCGTTTTTCGTGGGTAACACCATCTTCGTGTAGTAGTTTAGACTGATCATGCGGGATCCTGTTGGTCCTGGCGCATTAAAGGCTAGTGAGTATTAACCAATGACACTGTCTAATCGTATTTTCAAGCCCTTTGAAACACTGATCAAGCCACTTGATCTGCCTATAACAAAAATACCTGACAAAGGCCCTGTTTTCGTTGTTCTGCACTTTGCAAAGATGTTTAAGGGTGTATTGGCTGCTGTGTCGGTATTGTCGATTGTCTCGGCGCTTTTCACAATTCTACTGGTTTGGTCGCTTGCTTACGTTGTGGACGGAGTGGTGAGCAGCGGTGCCGCACAGTTTGTCAGTGAAAATGCTGTGTTACTTATTCTGTTGGCGGTGCTAATCGCTGTGGTAGACCCGACACTTTCTTTTATAAAGGGTGCTTTCTCACAACAGACTGCGGGCACACTACTACCCGCTGCAATGCGCTGGCAATCACACAAGGCAGTTGAATCTCAGGATGTTGAATTCTTTGAAGACACCTATGCCGGACAGGTCGCATCAAGAATTGAGCAGGTAACTGGCTCGGTACAACAACAAATGTTTTTGGCGGTACATCAAATACCGGCAATCACAATTGAATTTGTTGGTTCGGTTGGATTGATGCTATTTCTGGCCTGGCAACTGGCATTGCCGGTATTAGTCTGGATTGTGCTCAATGTATTGCTGGCGTTCTGGGCGGTTCCCTCGTTTATTAAAAGGTCGGGAAAGGTGGCGGAAGCCTCATCGAGAGCCACCGGAGTCATGACAGATGTTTACGGAAACATTGCTCTGGTTAAAGCGTACAGTGCCGAAGCGTCAGAATCTGATGCCATACGCAAAGTACTAAGCGATGGTATTGATACGCGACATGCAGAAACACGACAATACGTGATCTATGAAACGGCTATGCGCTTGCTCAATGCGCTACTCGCTATCTCCATTTTTGTGATGGGTATCTGGGGCATGGTAAAGGACTTTGTCAGTGTCGGTGATTTTGTCGCAGCGGTTACCATTACACGCGCGATGATTGGTTCTTCATACGCGTTTTTGGGGCTTGGTTATTCAGTGTCGCAAACTCTGGGAACCATTCGTGATGCTATGCCGGTGCTAACATCGGAGCCCTCTGTATACGATAAACCCGATGCGAAACCATTCATTATTGGTAAGGGTGAAATAGTTTTCGACAATGTTTGTTATGCCTACAATAACAAGTCAGCAAATGATGAAGACAACGAAGAATCAACTGAAGGTGTAATGGTTTCTCGCGTAATCAACAACTTTAGTTTGCACATCAAGCCTAATGAGAAGGTTGGCCTGATCGGCGTATCCGGAGCTGGTAAGTCTACCTTGATCGCATTGTTACTCAGGCTGAGAGATGTAGATAGCGGTTCAATAAAAGTTGATAACCAGGATGTGAGAGATGTTACCCAAATGTCGTTAAGAAAGGAAATTGGTGTCATATCTCAGGATGCATTCCTGTTGAATCGGTCAGTGCGAGACAATGTTAGGTATGGTGCACGCTACGCTACAGATGAAGCGATAGAAAACGCACTGGATTTAGCAGAGGCACTCGAATTTGTGAGCGATATGCGTGACAAAGATGGCCGGCGAGGCCTTGATGCCATGGTAGGTGATAAAGGCGTGAAACTTTCCGGAGGTCAGCGACAGCGTTTAGCGATTGCCAGAGTTATATTAAAAGATGCTGAAATTTTATTGCTTGATGAAGCTACTTCGGCACTCGATTCAGAGGCCGAGGCAGAAATACAGCGCAATCTAAAGCGTATAATGCAAAACAAAACTACCGTTGTCATTGCTCACAGGCTTTCAACCATAGCGGAGATGGATCGATTGATTGTGATTGATAGCGGCACAATTGTAGAAGAGGGTACTCATGCGGAGCTGGTACGGGCTAAAGGATTGTACGAAAAGCTTTGGAAGCGTCAGTCTGGGGGATTTTTGCCCACTGAGCTTGGGTTGACGGTGTGATGAATTAGCATCCTTGACTACATCGGTATTGGGTAATCGCGATAAATATCTGCAATGCCCTGCAACACTTCCTCACTAAGCTCTAAATCAGCAGCACCAAGATTTGTTTTCAACTGATCCATCGACGTCGCACCAAAAATAACCGATGTCATGAAAGGGCGCGTCATGCAAAACGCTAAAGCCATTTGAGCGGGTTCTAAACCGTGTTCACGAGCTAATGCGATGTAGCGATTCAAAGCCGGTTTACTTTTTTCTGAAAGACGCCCAGTTAGATCTTTGGCAAAAGTACGCCGTGAACCCTCTGGAATAACATCGTTGTCGTATTTGCCAGTTAACATTCCGGCGGCCAAAGGTGAGAACGCGAGAAGACCTACCTGTTCATTGTGGGCTAACTCTGCAAAATCCAGATCGAAAATACGTTGCATCAGGCTGTATTCGTTTTGCACGGTTACAACACGTGGAAAGTTATGTTGAGCCGCAACAGACAGAAATTGCGACGTTCCCCAGCAAGACTCATTGGATAAACCAATATGACGTATCTTGCCCTCGTTAACTAATGATTGCAGTGTCTGCAACACATCCTCAATGTGCTCCAGAAATTGTTCCCGATTTTGCTTGGTCGGGTCGAAAGTCCAGGATTGTCGAAAATGATAGGAGCCGCGATTGGGCCAATGCAGTTGGTACAAATCAATGTAGTCTGTGTTCAGGCGTTGCAAACTGCCTTCGAGAGATTTGCGAATTTTACGCGAATCAATGTTCGCACCGTCGTCAATCCATTTGGGGCCATTGCCAGCCACTTTGCTGGCAATGAGTATTTGATCGCGTTTGCCCGATCGACTAACCCACTGACCGATAAATTCCTCAGTGCGACCATATGTGTCGGCAGAAAGCGGGGTCGTTGGGTAGAGTTCAGCTGTGTCTATAATGTTCACGCCTTTGTCGAGCGAATAATCAATTTGCTCGCAGGCATCTTCAACTGAGTTTTGTGTGCCCCAAGTCATGCTGCCAAGACACAACTGACTGATGTCGATGTCAGTATTACCAAGTTTTCTGTACTGCATGTATTTCCTGTTTTATTGATCTGCCGAAAGCTTTACTGCCCAACGCTGATTTTCTCACCTACACCGATATTGTTACGTTCGAACCAACCCTGGTTTACTTCCAGCGCGAATCTTGCGGGTGCCTTTGAAGGAAATATCTGATTTGGACCAACGGGCATGTGCAGAATTTCTTGTATAACCAGGTCTTCTGAGATAAACGCAATAGATAAGGGTATTAAGGTGTTACGCATTGTGAAGACCAGTTGCTCTTCAGCTGGATACACAAACAGCATGCCCGCGTTTTCTGCCAATGACTTGCGAAAGCTCAGACCCATGTATCTTTGGTTTGGTGTGCTGGCCAGTTCTGTATTCAGAATTTTACCAGCTACCGTTAATTCGACGCTAGGCAACGCTGCTTGTGGTTTGTCTTGTGCGATGGCTGAACTGATAAAACTTAAGTTTATGAAACCAGATAGTACGATTGTTGGGACAGCTGCTAAAAAAAACAAGGTCAATTGTTTCGACGACAATGACCTTAGCGATGTTGACAAACATCGTTTTAAACAGTCAACGTAAAGTACTGGATTATTGGTATTACACATTAGCGCTACTTATAATTTCATCAGTGGCAAGATACACTTTTCGGGTTTTCGGTCTGACCCCTTCCCAGATCAGGTACGCATCGGCGGCTTGCTCAACCAGCATGCCAAAACCGTCCGAAAAATGGGTTACACCATTTTGCTCGCACCAGGTTAAGAAGGGTGTTTGCTGAGCTTTGTACATCATGTCGTACGCAAACGTTTCGGTATGCAGAATATTAACCGGTAGTGGTGGTGCGCTGTTATCAAATCCCATACTCGTGGCGTTGATAACCAAGTCGAAGCTTTCCACCGAACTCAAATCATCGAAACTGCTATAGGCAACCGGGCCAAGCGACGCAAACGTATTCGCCAATTTTTCTGCTCGTTCAATTGTGCGATTAGCAATGTGAACACACGCAGGCCTTGCTGAGAGTAAAGGCCCAATAGCGCCTCGAGCGGCCCCTCCGGCACCAACCATTAATACGCGTAAACCTTTGATTGGCAATTGCTTGTTTTTTTCAATGTCAGTTAGCAGCCCAATACCATCGGTATTGTGTCCAACCAGGGACCCATCGCGATGCATCTGTATTGTGTTAACCGCTCCTGCGAGCCGGGCATTTTCGCTGAGCCTATCGCAGATTGTTACCGCAAGCTCCTTGAATGGCGCAGTTATGTTGCACCCTTTGCCGCCACTGCTTTGCCAATCTTTAACGATTGCGGCGAACGAATCACTGGTTGCTTCCGTTCTCGTGTATTGCAAGCGCCTTTGGGTTAGCTCGCCAAACATATGATGAATTGCCGGAGACACACTTTGGGCAACAGGTTGGCCAATAATAGTGTAGCGATTGATCATTATTTAACATTTATCCATTGATGATTTATCCGAGAAATAATTTTTTGAAAAATATTTGCCTGGGGACTTTGCCAAAGGAATTTGTCAGATAATATCAATTGTTCGAGAATATCATGTCGTCTTTTGGTACGCGTCTCTGTAATAAGTAGTATTTGACCTCATCCTGCCGTAGTTGAGCTAAATCTTCATCTGATTCTTCGGCGTTTACTTTATTTTCAATTACCAGCAATTTGCCACCGCATTTCTTGTACACGGCAATGATTTTATCGATATTAGACAGGCTTTTTCCCTTGATTGCATATGAGCTTGGTCGGTAGTGAACACCGATACGCGGGTAATTGTCATCACTGGGTAACACGCATACTGAATTATCCAGCATTGCATAAGCGATATCGATCGCTCGAATGGTATCTGGTTCAGTTTTTTCGGCTATATCATTGGGCCTGATGATGTTAGCCAGCTTTTTATCCAGATCAAGCGCTTTGCCACGGCTATTGTCGTTTTGGCTGATACCTTCACTATCGTTGTTTCTGACGGCTTGTATATCAGCATCGCTGTCAGCGCGCTCTGATGCCGACGACTCAGACCTGCTATCTTGATTTTCTGTTTGCTTCTTTTGAACGTCGACATTAGCATCGTCTTCACTATTGATAGCTAACACAACTTTATTCTTGGCGTCTTCTTCAACAACCGACTTCAACTCGGCAACCATGGCTTTTTCTTCATCGTCGGCGTTGGACTGTGTTTGCACAGTCATAACTTCTCCGCTGATTTTTGTTGCAAGATTGCTCGGTGGGGCGGTGACTGGTTTTGCTACTTCTTCTTCATGTGAATCACCTTTTTTTTTCGCTTCCGCTTTCGCTCTGGCCTCGTAACCGGTGTCGTGCGAGAAAGTTTCCGTCATGTGATCGGTAGACGCTACCAATCTGTACACGGCAAACCAGATACCAAGCGTGCCAGCCAGAACGATCAAAAAAAGTTTGAAATAGAACATAGTTGGGTTGTGGAACAAACCTTGTGGTTTTCAGCGGTTGAGCGCTAACAGTTAAACTGCGATCATAGCCCGAGTTTGACTCAGTGCCAATCTGTGGAATCGCACAGATCTTTATTCATTTTAGCAATGATCGGATGTATTACTGTGACTAACAACACCCATTTCGGAATTCGCAGCCCCTATCCCGCCAATCGCCCGCGTCGTATGCGCCGAGAAGGCTTCATTCGCGAGCTCGTGCGTGAAAACGAAATAGACTGCAACATGTTGATTCAACCGTATTTTGTTATAGAGGGTGATGGTCCCTGTGTACCAGTGCCGTCCATGCCAGGGGTTGAAAGGGTCACCATCAAAGCGCTGGTTGAGCAAGCTAAACAAGTGTATGCCCTGGGCATTCCGATGATCGTTCTGTTTCCAGTCACTGATGACTCAGCGAAAACGGATGATTGCGCTGGCGCTTACCATCCAAATGGATTAGCTCAAAGAGCCATAAGTGCGGTAAAGCAGGCCGTACCGGAACTCGGTGTTATGACCGATATTGCCCTCGATCCTTACTCACCCCATGGTCATGATGGGTTAATGGACACCAATGGTTACATTGTTAATGATGCCACAGTGGAAGTGCTGGTCAAACAAGCACTTTCTCATGCCAATGCCGGTGCAGATGTGGTCGGGCCATCTGACATGATGGATGGTCGCATTGGCTGTATCAGATCAGCGCTCGAATCGGAGGGCCATATCAATACCCTGATTTTAAGTTACGCAGCGAAGTATGCGTCCGCATTTTATGGGCCGTTTCGCGATGCAGTCGGAGCATCTGCTACCTTGGCAGGGGCAAATAAGTACACCTATCAGATAGACCCGGCAAACGGTGATGAAGCTTTACATGAGATCGCCTCTGATTTGCAGGAAGGGGCTGATATGATCATGGTCAAGCCCGGTTTGCCGTATCTGGATATTGTAAGGCGCGCAAAAGACACGTTTTCGGTGCCCACCTTTGCCTATCATGTAAGTGGTGAGTACGCCATGCTAAAAGCTGCGGCTCAGGCTGGTTGGTTAGATGAACGTGCGGTGGTGATGGAAACCATGCTGGCATTTAAACGAGCTGGATGTGACGGAGTACTGACGTACTATGCGCACAATGTGGCGCAATGGTTACAAGAATCTAACTAATTTGATGCAACTGAACACCCATTTGCTGGCTTTCCACTACGGCATTATGCACTTAACGCCAAAAGCCAACTATTATCTACATGGTCACCGGCTTGACACACAGTAATGAATAACTTGAAAAAGTCAGTTTTTTTCGCTATCGCCTGCGGTTTGTGCGTAATAACAGGCAACGCCTTTGCGCTGGGTAATCAGTGGTATATCGGTGTGGGCGGGGGTTCGTCCTGGCTTCAACCCAATCCCAGACAGGCCGGTATTGATATTGACCGAAGACTTGGTGTCGGCGGCAACCTCTTTGTAGGCATGGACGTCGACGATCGCACCAGTGGCCAGTTAACCCTTTACGGGCTTGGTGATGCCGAATTGGATAACGAGGAACTGGTGGCATATCAAGCGTTTGATGGCTCTGTATTGTTTCGTTTTTTTGATACAAACGATTTGCGCGTGCGTCGCAGTAGTATGCATCTGGCACTTTACGGACGTTTCGCACTTGGCTTTCTTAACCGGGACACTGATGAGCGGCTCGTTAACGATTCTGCCGTGTATTTTGGCGCAGGGGGCGGTGCTGAATGGTTTATCAATAACGCTTTCTCAATACGACTGGAGGGCATGTATCACGACAAGGACGCCGCATATGGTTCCTTGCAGCTGGTTGGACGATTCGGTGGCAGACGTGGACTTCCATCATCAAGACCTCTGCCAATACCTGACGGTGTGTCAGATGCGCCAGTAGAATCTCCATCGACAACAGATAAACCAAGTGCGCCTAAACCAAGTGCGCCAGATACATCAGTGGTTTTGGTACCGGGTGCGCCAACTGGGCCAACTGTGCCAAGTAAGCCTGTCGAGTCGAGTCAATCAACTAACTCGACTGAACCGACTGAACCAGCTGAAAAAATAGAGCAGGTTGAATCGGTCGAACTGCTTAGACCGGTTGAAAAGATAAAGCCCATCGAGCCGGCAACACAAATCGAACCGGCCGTGTTGGCTGAGCAAGCAGAAAAAGCCGATCTGATTGAACCGATTGAACCGTCCGTACCGAAAGAACCTGAAACGCCCACCGGCTCAGAGAGTACTGACCAGGACGGTGACAATGTTTCAGATGCAGAAGATCGTTGCATAGGTTCGCGTGCCGGTTACCCGGTTCGTTCAACGGGCTGTGCGTTGTTTGATGGTGTGCTCAGTGGTGTCAATTTTGTAGCGGGTTCATCGGCGTTGTTGCCAGATGCTACTGATCAACTCGATTTTCTGGCGAACGTGCTGATACAGTATCCAAAAGCCAAAGTTGAATTACACGCGCACACCGACAATGCCGGCACAGTGGCAGATCAGACGGCCTTGACGCGGGCGCGAGTTCGAACCATTGGTGCGTATCTGGTCAGGCAAGGGGTCGCGGTTAGCAGTCTGACGTTACGATCGTTCGGCGCAAGCCGGCCTTTGTATGACAATAAAACTGCGCAGGGTCGAACCGGCAACAACAGAGTCGAGGTCATTGAAATCAGAAATTAGCTCTGGCTCGATGCAGAAGCTGGCTTGGCGGGACGCGCCATTCTATCTTGCGATATTGGCTGGACCGGCTTGTTGGTTAATTCTGATAATTGCAGGTATCCCTGTCACTGGTCCTCCGGCCTTACTATTTTGGCTTAAATTGACAGTGCTAATGCCGGTGCTTGAGGAGATAGTCTTTCGCGGTGGCATTCAGAGCGCACTGATTTCAAGGTCTGTATTTGCCAGGAGCTGGTGCGGCATTAGTTTAGCTAACCTAATTACGTCAGTGCTGTTCGCATCGTTGCATCTAATTTCTCAACCGCCCGCATGGGCTGCGCTGGTGTTCATACCTTCGTTGGTGTTCGGTTGGGCTCGAGATCGTTATAATGCTGTGTTGCCAAGTGTGTTGCTGCATTCAGTGTACAACAGCGGTTTTGTATGGTTATTTGTAACTTAAGCAAGCGCGCTGGTCACAACTCTGATGGCTACTCTGATGGCTACTGGGATGGTGACTAGTTTCAACAACTAGTTGCGAAATCCAAACAACTCGCGCTCTACTATTTGTTTCGAAATCTGCGGTGGAACGCAGGCCTCCCATTCTCCGCGCCCGTTTGGCAGCTCAGTCAGAATATCTCGTGAGTACACCTTAAGTAATTTTTTATCACTACAACTGATTCCAAAAACAAATTGATTTTCCAACAGGTGCCGATACAAAAATCGCAAGTGATCAGGCACTTTTAGTGTTGTAAATTCGCAGAGCTCCCCGTCAGTATCGGTTTCAGGGTATACGAATAGTCGGGTGTTATCAGGGAACAGTTTGCCAAAGCCTTCTAGAATGCCACCTTCAACACCAACGTAACTTTCTTCATCAAAAATTTGTCTCATGTTGATCATGCCAAGTACTATGCCGATTTGTAAAGACGTGTACTGACGGAAATAGGCGCGTAGTGAGAAGTATCGAGTGTAATCTGAAATCATAACGCTGTAACCGAGCGAGTTAAGCAATCCGACCCGTTCAATCAGGTCTTCCTCTGGCTGCATTAAATCATTGCCTTTGGGATCGTTTAGCGAGATCTCGGCTAACACTATGGTGTTGTCGTCAGTTACGCCTTGGGTTTTCTTAAATGCCTCCATGCCTTGTTCAATCATATCGACATTGAGATTGGTAACAGGTTTGAATGAGCCTCTTATAGTGAGTACATTTTTCTTGTATAACATGTTTGCCGGAACACCGACTGAGCCATCTGGTCTAAAAATGATTGCTCGAGTTTTCCAGCTGCGAATTAGCTGTAAATTGATTGCTCGATTGTCAATGTCTTCGAAATAGGGTCCATGGAAATCGATAGAATCTATTTCTATTTGATCGGGTGACAGATTGTCCGTTAGTGAATCAATGATTTTTCTGGCGTCTTCGAAATAATAGTAAGACGCGTAGATTAAGTTAACACCCAAAACGCCAAGAGTTTCTTGTTGTTGTTCCGCCGATTTGTCGTGCATGCGAACGTGAACAATAATGTCTGTTGGCTCGGCACCAGGGTAGGTTTGTATGCGCACACCACACCAGGCATGGCATTCGTTTTCACGGTTATAACTCTTTGCTGAAACTGTTGCAGCATAAGCAAAGAATCGTGATGCTTTGGAGCGAGTCTCACTGACACGGTTAACAACAAGGCTGAATTCTTTTTCCAACATGGCACCGACACGGCCTTTGGATACATACCTGCCACCGTCTTCTACACCGTAAATCGCGTCAGAGAACTGCATGTCATAGGCAGAAATTGTTTTCGCAACGGTACCGGCTGCGGCACCTGCGAGAAAAAAGTGTCTGGCAACTTCTTGTCCGGCACCGATTTCGGCAATCGTTCCGTATTTTTTTTCATCGAGATTAATTCGCAGCGCTTTATTAATGGTAGACCGACTGCTGACGCGTTTCCCGGGCGATGCCTGATCGATGTTCATAACATGAGTCCTGTAGATCTACAGTAGCTGCTGTAACGCATAGCTATTTATTCAGCAGCTTCGATGAGCCAATTTCGTGGTGTCAGAAATTTTTTCGTTAATTGCGCTTCGGCTGTACCTGGTTGGGCTTCATATTGATAAGCCCAATTTGCCTGTGGTGGCATAGACATTAATATTGATTCGGCTCGGCCACCCGACTGCAAACCAAACAAGGTGCCGCGATCGTAAACCAGATTGAATTCGACATAGCGCCCGCGTCTGTATAACTGGAATTGCTTTTGCGCATCTGTAAATGGCGTGTCTTTGCGTTTTTCTACTATTGGTACATAAGCAGGTAGAAAACAATCGCCAACGCTTTGCATAAAAGCGAACGCATTTTGAAAACCACCGGTAGTAAAATCATCAAAAAATATTCCACCTATGCCTCGGGTTTCATCCCGGTGTTTTATATAAAAGTATTTGTCGCACCACGCCTTATATTCTGCATACAGCGAATCACCAAACGGTGCGCATGCCTTGGCGGCGATCTGGTGCCAGTGTTGGCAGTCTTCTGTGTAACCGTAGTAAGGGGTGAGGTCGATTCCGCCACCAAACCACCAAACAGATTCTTCCCCAGGTTTGTCTGCCCGAAAAAACCTGACATTAGCGTGAGTGGTGGGCACATGAGGGTTGTACGGGTGTATAACCAGCGATACGCCAAGTGCCTTCCACGCTCTACCGGCAAGCTCTGGTCGTGCCGCTGAGGCAGATGGGGGTAGTTTTGTGCCTGAAACTTCTGAGAAGCCGACCCCGGCTTTTTCAAATACATCGCCATTTGCCAAAGTACGTGTGATGCCACCACCACCTTCTGATCGTGTCCATGGGTCAGTATCAAAGGTGGCTTTTCCATCCAGTGCTGCAAGTGTGTTGCACACCGTTTCTTGCAGCGCGCGTAAGTAATCTCGGACAGCTTGACTGTTTATTTGGCTGTTATTTGATTCAACCATAACCACTAACTTATCTTAGTTGAACGCCGGTACTGGCATCGAATATGGATGTGGCACTTTCAAGTCCACCCAGCGCGCCTTCTACAACACCTGCAATTGATGATGCAAATGTGTCAGCTATTTCTTCAGCGTTCGCTAAAGGAATTTCTCCACTGATATTGGCGCTGGTAGAAACCAAGGCATGTTCACACCGGTCGCACAGGTCACGTACCACCGGGTGAGCGCTGATTCGCACCGCAATAGTTGGTCTGTCGCCGGTGAGTAACGGGTGAACTTGAGAACTTGCAGGCATAATCCAGGTAACCGGGCCAGGCCAGCTTTTGTTTGCACGCTCGAGTATCGCAGGGTTTTGATTGTCTATGAACGGGTCGAGCTGGGAAAAGTTGCTGGCGACCAAAATCAGGCCTTTGTTACTGGCTCGGCTTTTTAATGCCAACAGACGTGTCAGGGCCTCATGATTGCGCGGGTCACAACCAAGACCATAAATCGCTTCGGTAGGGTAGGCGATGATCTCGCCTGCCTTTATGGCGCTAGCCGCGGCAGCGCAACTCAATAGCATTGATGCAACCGTCTCTTACTGCTTTGTGGCAGCGGTCACTTTTTTGGCAGCCGCCTTTTTCTTTGCGGCAGTTTTGTTCGCTGTTGTCTTTTTGGTCGTTGCTTTCTTCTTTGCAGTCGCCTTCTTCTTTTTACTGGCTGCTTTCTTTTTCTTCTTTTTCGCTGCTGCCTTCTTTTTGGTTTTTTTCTTGGCGGCGGCTTTCTTACTGCCTTCGGCTTCTTTTTTCGCAGCGGCTTTTTTCTTGCCGCGACCGCGTTTCTCAGGTGCTTCTTCAAGCAACTTCAAACATGTTTCCAGTGGAATTTCGGCTGGTTTTTCTTTTAGCTCTTTGGGAATCTTTGCATTTTTGTTGCCGTCAGTGATGTATGCGCCCCAGCGGCCGTTTAGAATTTGTACGTCGGTGCCTTCAAAATGCTTGACCAGCTTGTTGGCATCGGCAATCTTCTTTTCAGCAACAATTTCCAACGCGCGCTCAAGCGTCACTTCATATGGGTCTTCATCTTTTAAGGACACAAACTTGGAATCGTATTTAATGTATGGTCCAAAGCGGCCGATATTCGCGGAGATTTTTTCTCCTTCAGGCGACTCGCCAAGATCACGGGGTAAATCGAACAGACGTATCGCTTCTTCCAACGTAATCGAGTTCATTTTCTGACCGGGTCGCAGGCCGGCGAATTTGGGTTTGTCTTCATCGTCTCTGGTGCCAATTTGCACAAACGCACCATATCGACCAACTCGTACAGAAATGGGTTTACCCGTCTCTTCATCGGTACCCAGTTGTCGGAAAAGATCATCACGACCGGTATCGGTTTCCTTGATATCGACTGTTTTTTTGAACGGCTTCCAAAATTCGTCGAGTACGGGAATCCACTGCTTTTCACCTCGTGAAACGGCATCGAGTTGATCTTCGAGATTAGCGGTGAAGTCGTAGTCGATATATTTCTCAAAGTGCATGGTTAAATATTTGTTTACCACACGACCTTTATCGGTGGGGAAGAATCGCCTGGACTCTACCTCAGCGTATTCGCGCGACTGCAATGTCTGAATGATTGACGCATAGGTTGAAGGTCGGCCGATGCCGTATTCTTCCAAAGTCTTTACCAGACTTGCTTCACTGTAGCGAGGTGGAGGTTCAGTAAAGTGCTGAGTTAATTTGATGTCTTGCAAGGGTACTTGATCGCCTTCTTTGAGTTCAGGCAACATCTTGTCGTCGTCATCGGTGTTTTTCTTGTCGTCTACATCTTCTATGTAGACTTTCATAAAGCCTGGGAAAGTAACCGTCGAACCGTTTGCCCTGAACAGATTGCCTTCGCCGCAGGCGAAGTCAACCGCTACGCCATCAATAGTTGCGTGTATCATTTGGCTGGCTACGGTTCGCTTCCAGATCAGGTTGTATAACTTGTACTGATCTTCATTTAAAAAAGGTTTCATCTCTTCGGGCGTGCGCTTAACCGATGTTGGGCGAATGGCTTCGTGGGCTTCCTGCGCGTTTTTTGATTTATTTTTATAAATATTAATTTCTGCTGGCAGGTAGTCTTTTCCGTAGCGCTCTGGTATTAACTCGCGCAATTCATCGAGGCACTCCTGCGATAGAGTGATTGAATCTGTACGCATGTAGGTGATAAGGCCAACTTGTCCTTCACCAATGTCGATGCCTTCATACAGTCCTTGGGCAATACGCATACCTCGCTGTGCGCCAAACCCGAGCTTGCGAGATGCCTCTTGCTGAAGTGTCGACGTGGTAAACGGAGCAGTGGGATTGCGTTTGCGTTGTTTCTTAACAACCTTAACTGCTGTTAGCTTGCCTTTCGCGTGGCCCATCAGCATATCTTTGGCGGCGTGCGCCTGCTCGCCATTGTTGATGGTGAATTGTTTTACTTTTTCGTTTTCCAGCAAGGAAAGTCGGGCATTGAACGCTTGATTGTTTTTTTCAAGCTCAGCCAGTACGCTCCAATACTCAACCGGCACAAATGCTTCGATCTCGTCTTCACGTTCACATAGCATTCGAAGCGCCGGAGATTGTACGCGTCCAGCAGAGAGCCCACGTGCTATTTTCTTCCACAGTAGTGGGGACAAGTTAAAGCCCACCAGATAATCAAGCGCCCGGCGTGCTTGTTGTGCGTTGATCAAATCCGTGCCCAGTTTGCGCGGATTGGCTACTGCATCGATTACCGCTGACTTTGTTATCTCATGAAAAATCACTCGTTGAACGTTTTTGTTTTCCAGGTGCCCTTGTTCACGCAGCAGTTCAACCAAATGCCAACTGATTGCCTCACCTTCGCGATCAGGGTCAGTTGCGAGCAGTAGGGAGTCGGCTTTTTTAAGGGCTTTTATGATTGCATCAACGCGTTTTTCGTTGCGTTCAATCATTTGATATTTCATTGCGAAGTCGTTGTCCGGATCGACAGCTCCCTCTTTTGGGAGTAGGTCGCGAACATGACCATAGGAGGCAAGTACCTTGTAATCTTTTCCAAGATACTTCTCAATGGTCTTACCCTTGGCGGGTGATTCGACAATGATGAGATTTTTGCTCATGAAACCACTTAACGTTCTAACGTGTTTAAGTATTCGTTGACCTGCGGTCTAACGATGTAATGTTGACTAACAGTCAACCCCTTTAAATTAATTTTCGAGTGCCTTGTTTTACTAATATCTCAACAATTCAAACTCGAACACCAGCATTGTTTCATTGGCTGGTGCGTCTTGCCTGCAATAAATAATCAGCTCTGAACTGCCGGTTAAAGCCATGATGAGGCCTCTGCTGGCAATTTCAAATTGGTGCCAGTCCGGTATGCTTGCAACGGATATACCGCCCACCTGAGTCGGCCACGATCAAACCAGATATCTCCAGATGCGTCAATGCCCCCGCTACCTGAGCCGCATTGAGACCCGTACGGTGAACCAGCGTATCAATTGATACAGGATCGAACCCCAGACAATCCAGCAAGGTTAGCGTGTCTGGGTCTAACTTGGTCAACTTATCATAAGCAGATTCGGAATTTTGGCCTTGTGGCATCTTCTGAGAGCCAATAATATGACGCTCAAGCTCATTTTGCAGGCAAATCAACACATCCTGAGTATTTTCCACAAGCGCAGCCCCACTTTTAATTAACTCGTGACAGCCGCGGGTAAGCGGATTGTGCACTGAGCCTGGCATAGCCATGACCTCCCGACCTTGACGCAGCGCGTGATGGGCTGTGGTCAGGGTGCCACTTGGCAACGCAGCTTCAACTACCAGCACCCCCGCACTTATGCCACTGATAATACGGTTTCGGCGTGGAAAGCAATGCGGCTGTAACGTGTTATTAAGCGCGAATTCGGTAATAGATGCACCATTTTTTTGAATGT
This sequence comes from uncultured Granulosicoccaceae bacterium, assembly GCA_938045275.1. Taxonomy (GTDB): domain Bacteria; phylum Pseudomonadota; class Gammaproteobacteria; order Granulosicoccales; family Granulosicoccaceae; genus Granulosicoccus. Next base: position 8,781 of record CALIMV010000301.1, on the reverse strand, counting down.
GCGATGCCAGATTTACGTGCGAACGGGGGTAGATGCGTTCAGGTCCGGTGGCCGATACCGCGATGGTGTGTCCGCCGCCAGCTAGCGCGCCTCTGTGTGCTGCTGCGTCTACACCCAAAGCCAGCCCGCTGACCACGGTGACACCGTGTTCAGCCAATTCCTTAGCGATGCAGTGGGCCTGTTCCAGGGCATTGTGACTGGCTTTTCTTGCGCCGACGATGGCGACACAGGGCGAATTCAGGCATGCCAGTTCGCCGGTGACATACAATACGGGAGGGGCGTTTTTTGTCGTTTGTAACAGGCGCGGGTATGCTGGATGATCGAGTCCGACAATGTGGTTTAACGGGTCACGCGATTCCCACTTGAGGGCCTGTTCAACCAATTCGAGTACCTTTGGGGAATGTCGTTGGCCAAGTGCATTGGTGGCTTTTTGATTAAATGCCGAGTCGTTTGTTAGCACACGAGGTTGGCTTGACGATAGCAATGTCGCCAGATCGTTTAAATCAGGATAATGCTGCAAAAATTGCCTTCGCAATGCGGCATTAATGCTGCGGGTAAGTGAGTACTTGAGCCAGAGTGACGCAGGCGTCTGGTCGCCGGTAAATTCATCCATGAATGTAGCCGCGGTTGACCCGCGACCACATATTTATATTAACGTTATATCAATTAAATACTGGTAGCAGGTGTTTAAATGCCAGTAACGCCATCATTTACGCGTACTGGGAGTGTCGATTCCATGACAAGTGCATAGCTTACCTCATCAAAGGTTTTGAATACCATTACCACTCCGGTTCGTGTATCCGGCATATTGACTTTCTCGTACCCACCTTCGCCTCGAGTATCGATAAAACTGCCGCCACGCGACTCAATAGCCAGCACGTCGCCGGGTTTGATCTGGTTATTCTTGCCAAGATTCAACACGACAACCTGGTCTCGACCACTTTGACTGATCGCATTAACCAGCGAAACAACGCGTCCTTCACCGTCACCCAGTGAGGGCATGCGTGTTTGATAGTTAGGAACAATGCCTTCGTCGCTGGTTGGAAGCAATACATCGCCTGCGATGGTTTCCATTTTATTGGACGTCACTATCAGTGTGGACGGGTCGCCGAGATGCATAAGCTTGGCGTCCGAAACATGCTGGACTTCAAAACCCAGGGTTTTCTTGGTAACCGGGTCAGTCAGTTTTTTACTTTTTCTGAATACGGCGTATTGTGGCTGCTCCCGATTTAATTCACCGCGTACGTATATCTGGTGGCCAATTGCACTAATGAGTCGGCCGTCATAGTTGCCAACGACGTAGGGTGCGCTGTCAATTTGTTCTGCTGCCACGACGCGCGGGTGTATTAAAAACGAGGAAATGGCATCGCCTGGAATCATCGGGATTGCATCGTCAAGCGATTCAGATCGAATTCTCGGTGAAAGTCTTTCGGTGTTGCCACCAAGACTATTGCTACCACCCGACTGAGAAACACGTTGACCGTCACGTTCGATGACCAGTCGCGGTTGACCGCCGACGTACTCAAGGCCGACTACATCGCCAGGGTATATTAAGTGCGGGTTTCTTATTTGCGGGTTGTAGTCCCAAAGTTGCGGCCATAGCCACGCCTGCTTCAGGAACCGATCGGATATGTCCCAGAGTGTATCGCCTTTGACTACCGTGTAGCTTTTGGGAGCGTCCGGGTCGATGGCTGCGCCCAGGGCGGGTGGTCCGGGAACCACTGCAGTATAATCGCCGTCCTTTGAGAATCGATCTTCGGCGTTCGCAGCTGCGGGTGCGTCCATTGCTACCAATGCAGGTTTATCACCAAAGGAACAGGCCACCAGGGCAACCATGCTTAGTAACAGTGTGGCTTGTGCGGCCGGATAAGCAGTAATTTTGGCCATTTGTAGGCAATCTCCTGTTCAACCATTGGCCCATCACGGATCTGAGGACCATTCACGGATTGATATGCAAGGGGGATGCCTTCGAGCCCTGTTAGAATGCACCAATCGATAAAAGCACCGGAAACTGTTGTGTCATTGTTGGATATATTGTTCTACCCAGACCCTCTGCTGCGCAAGATAGCGGCGCCGGTGGCCAATGTGGATGGCCGTGTGGCCGACTTGGTCGATAATATGCTCGACACCATGTATCACGCGCCAGGTATTGGTCTGGCGGCTACGCAAATCAATGTCCATGAAAGAATAGTGGTTATTGATGTGTCAGAGGAGAGCGACTCTCCGATAACGCTGATCAACCCGGAAATAAAAGCGTTGGATGGTGAAGGCGAGATGCAGGAAGGTTGTTTGTCCATTCCCGGCATCTTCGAGACCATCAAACGTCCATCCCAGGTTCAAGTTGCCGCGATAGACCGGGAGGGCAATCCGTTTGAGCTCGAGGCTGATGGGTTGCTGGCAGTGTGTATACAACACGAGCTGGATCATCTTGATGGCAAATTATTTGTCGATTACCTTTCTCCGCTCAAGCGCAACCGTATCCGCAAGAAAATGATCAAGGCGGCTAAGGAACGTGATGAGGAAGAGTTTGACGATGATGAGTAGGCCGGACAATGACTGACTGTCAGCGCTTGCGTGTCATCTTCGCAGGTACACCAGATTTTGCCGCCAGTGCTCTGCAAGCGCTACTCGAAACAGATCATCAAGTTGTAGGCGTGCTGACACAACCAGATCGGCCTGCCGGACGAGGTCGAACCCTGAAAGCCAGTCCAGTAAAGTCATTGGCCCTTGAACACAATATTCCCGTGCAGCAACCCGTCGGCTTTCGAGCTGATGACGGCAGCATAGATGCGGTTGCCCATCTTGCTGGTGATGTAATGGTGGTGGCTGCTTACGGCATTATTCTGCCGGCTGCAGTGTTGGCATTGCCTCAACTCGGGTGCCTGAATATCCACGCATCGTTATTACCCAGATGGCGAGGGGCAGCGCCAATTCAGCGTGCTCTGCTGGCAGGCGATGCAGAGTCGGGCGTTTGTATCATGAAAATGGACGAAGGTCTGGATACAGGCGATGTGGTTACGACCGCGCGTATGTCACTCACTGAAAACATGACCGGCGGTGAATTGCATGATGCGTTAGCCGCACTGGGTGCCTCAACACTGGTTGATAGCCTGGTCGGTTACTGTCGTCAAGATCTGCGCCCGGTCGCGCAAGCTAAAGACGGTATTACTTACGCGAAGAAATTAAGTAAAGCCGAGGCAGCATTAGACTTTTCCGAACCGGCGCTGTCGTTACATCGCAAAATTCAGGCTTTTAATCCCTGGCCTTGTTGTGATGCGTCGCTTGAGGGGGTGCGATACCGAATTTTGCGCAGCACGTTGGACAACGATGCAGTCGTACCAGCATCGGCTGTGGCGGGGCAAGTTATTCGTGCTGACGATAAAAGTATAAGAGTGGCTACATCGGCTGGTGCGCTCGACATTACTGAAATACAAAAGCCTGGAAAAAAACCAATGCGAGCGGCTGATTTTAATCGGGGCAATGATTTAACCGGTAAGGTTTTCGGTTAACCATGGCAGTCCTTGATGTACGAGTGGCTGCTGTTAATGTTATGTTGGATATGCAATCCGGAGGTGGTTCATTAACGCGCCTTTTACCGATCGCGCAGCAACAAGTTGCAGACGCTGACAAAGCCTTGTTACAGGCATTGTGTTTTGGCATGGCGCGTTGGTCGGGTCGCTTGAGTGGTTTGGTAGACGGGTTGCTAAAAAAACCACTTAAACGCAAAGATACCGATATCTACATTCTTATGCAGCTGGGTGTTTTTCAGCTGGCCTATACACGCATAGCGCCGCATGCGGCTGTTGACACTACAGTTGCTGCAGTAAAACACTTCAAAAAGCCTTGGGCCAAAGGGTTGGTGAATGCAGTGCTAAGAAATTTCCAGCGCCGTGGAGATTCATTGGTTGAGTTACTGGATGAACCTGCGTGTTATTCGCATCCGCCGTGGTTACTGTCGAGATTCAAAAAAGATTGGCCCGATCATTGGCAAGATATTATTGAACATGGCAATCAACAAGCACCGATGACCTTGCGCGTCAACCGGCGAAGCGTGAGTACTGTCGACTATTTACTGCAACTCAACGACTGTGAATTTGAAGCCAATACTGTAGAGGGCATAAGCTCTGCGCTAACGCTTAAAAAACCGGTGCCAGTACAAAGCCTGCCGAATTTCGATAATGGTTATATCAGTGTTCAAGATGCTGCAGCGCAAATTGCGGCACCATTGCTGGGCAAAGGAAACGGTAAACGCTTGCTGGATGCCTGTTCCGCACCTGGTGGAAAAACGGCGCATGCCTTAGAGCATGGGGAATGGCGTCAAGTGGTAGCGTTGGATCATGATGCAGATCGACTTAACCGCGTGAAGCAAACTTTGCAACGATTAAATTTTGAGGATAGGTGTGAGCTGCATTGTACAGATGCTGCCGACACAAATAGCTGGTGGGATGGTGACGCATTCGATGCCATTTTACTCGATGCACCGTGCAGCGGAACTGGCGTGATTCGTCGTCATCCGGATATAAAACTGCTGAGACGCGAGCATGATATTGAAAAGTTGGTCGGCGTCCAACGAATATTGTTAAATGCGCTATGGGAAACGCTGGCACCAGGCGGACAATTGTTATACGTAACCTGTTCGGTTTTAAAGGATGAAAACGAAAAGCAAATAAGTTGGTTTCTGGAGCAAAAAGACAATGCTCGCGAAATTGAAATTAATTTACCGTTTGGTACTTCACGCTCCGCTGGGTGTATCCAGATACTGCCTGGAGAACATGATATGGATGGTTTTTTCTACGCACTGTTGGCGAAAACTTAAGTGAGCTGCAAAAAAGCCAAGCAGAAAACGGTGTTGCACTGGTTTTGGGTAGTGGGGTTGTGTGTGCTATATATCGCCGCAGCGATGCAACCTGTTTCTGTCAGTGCGCAAACGTCGTCTGGCCAGGGCCGCATAGAAATTCAAAGTGCATCATTGCGCGAATCGCCAGCCGGGTTGCAGCTAGTCGCCACAGCGGATATCCAGTTGTCTCCGGAAATGCGACAAGGCTTGAACAGTGGTGTACCGTTACAATTCATTGTCGATTTTCGCATCAAGCGCAATCGCGCTTTCTGGTTTGACGATACCGTGCTTGAGTATCAGCATCGCCACTCGCTAATCTATTATGAGCTTACCAGACACTATCGATTACAGTCGCTTACCACCGGGGAAAGCGGTAACTATCGATCTCTGCTGGTGGCACTTGAAAAGCTGGGTCGATTGCAAAGTGTAGTAGCGAATTCGTCAGATGGCATTGATCGAGATGAGATTAACATTACTGAGTCCGGAGATAATACCCAGCTATATGGGCAGTTAAATGTCCGTCTGGATGACAAAGCATTGCCACTTCCATTGCAGCCTTTGCTGTCGTCAACGTGGAAATTGGCCAGTGAGGATTTCGCTTGGTCACTAAATTGAGCAACAGAACATTAACCAGCCCGGTTCTTATGGGCTTGTTGTTCCTTGTGCTTATTGCGTCGTTGTACGTACTGGGGACAATGGCGTTGCGTCTCGATCAATTCGGCCGCTACTACTATTGGCTGTTGCTCGGCAATATAGTGGCTTTGTCGTTTATTGGTGTGCTCATCATTATCAATGGCTGGCGTTTGATGCGAGAATTTCGTGCGCGTGTTGCCGGTTCTCGCCTTACCGTAAAGTTAGTCATTTTGTCGGTGTTGTTGGCATTGATGCCTGTTACGTTGGTATACGGATTTTCTATCCGATTTTTACGGGCCAACATTAATAGCTACTTCGATCTGGAAATAGAGCAGGCACTCGATGACGCAATTGAGCTGAGTAGAGAGTCGCTTGGACTGCAAATGCGGACACTGCAACGCGACACGTTAAACGTAGCGGAACAGTTGGTGGGTGTTAGTGATTCAGTTGCAGTCATTGAATTGAATAACCTGACAGTTGAAACCGATGCATCGGAGATGACGCTGATCGGGCCGGACAACCGTATCGTAGCCTCCACCGGATTACTCGACAATATTGCCGTGCAACCGAACAGACCAGATGACGATCTGGTTGTGCGAGCCCGCCAAGGCCTGTCTTACGTGGGCGTTGACCCCATTGGGGACGGCGAATTGTATATTCGAGTTGTCGCCCCTGTGTTTTCAGAAAACGCCACGCGGGAAAATTCAGTACTCCAGGCGCTTTACCCAATTGCCGAGCGCTCATCAGACCTGGCCGAAAGCGTGCAGTCAAGTTATCAGCAGTACCGGCAATTGGTATTCCTGCGTAAGCCGTTGATGATCAGCACCATGTTGAGCTTGTCATTGGCCTTGTTGCTGTCGGTAATGATGGCTGTCTGGTTTTCTTTTTATGCGGCCCGGCGCATGATGATGCCTGTGCATGATCTTGTGCAAGGTACGCGCGCGGTTGCTGAAGGAGACTACAGTCAGCGAATTTATAAGCGCAGTAAAAATGATGAGCTTGGCTTTCTTGTGCAGTCATTTAACTACATGACTTTGCAACTGGATCAATCTCGTGAAACCGCAGAAAAAAGTCAACGAGAGGTTGAGAGTCAACGCGCTTACCTACAGGCGGTGTTGGGTCAAATATCGTCAGGTGTTGTCACTCTCGATGCCGAAAATAACGTGCGTACCTTCAATCAAGCGGCGATCGACATTTTGGGGTCGGAGCTATCAGAGCTTCAAGGTAGTCCATTGAAGCAGGCCACCCAGGACACCAGTATTACAGCTCAGTTTGCAGAGCAAATATCCGATTTTCTGGTCGATAATAGTATCGATTGGTCAGCGGAGCTGGAAGTGCTCGATCAAACGGGCAGGCGATTTCTGTTTTGCCGCGGAGCCTCTTTACACGATGTGGCGAATGAACCTGCAGGCAGAGTCGTAGTCATAGATGACATGACCACCATCATCAGCGCACAGCGAGATGCCGCATGGAGCGAGGTTGCCCGTCGCCTGGCACACGAGATTAAAAACCCACTCACACCGATACAATTATCTGCCGAACGGCTAAGGCTGAAGTTCATTAAAAAGCTCAATGCCGATGATGTGGATTTATTGTCGCGACTGACTCAAACAATCGAGAACCAGGTCGATGTGATGAAGTCAATGGTAAATGCGTTTGCCGAGTACGCGTCGGCTCCCAAGCTGAGCTTGACCCTAACCGATATAAATCAGCTGTTGGAAGACGTCACGATGCTGTATCGAGACGGAGACGCAGATGCAAAATTTATTTTGAACCTCGATACCGATCTTGCGCCAATACCGGTCGATTTGCCGCGTATGCGTCAGTTAATGCATAACTTGATCAAAAATGCGTTGGAAGCGCAGCAGTCGCACCCATCACCTGAGGTGCGAATTATCACCCGATATGCCTTAGCGCATAACCAGCGTATACTTGAGATAGTCACTATGGACGATGGCCCCGGATTCCCTGTAGAGTCTCTCAGCCGCGTTTTTGAGCCTTATGTTAGTTCAAAGCCACGAGGAACAGGACTCGGTTTGGCCATTGTGAAGAAGATCGTTGAGGAGCATGACGGTACAATTAAAGCTGAAAATCGTTCGGATGGGGGTGCTATGGTGACTGTCCAATTACCTTTTCCAACAGCTGCGCAACTACGAGGTGATGCCGCATGAGCAATCGTTCTGTGCTGGTCGTAGATGACGAGCCTGATATTAGGAATTTACTTCAGGAAATTCTTGAAGACGAGGGCTATGCAGTGTCCATAGCGGAATCTGCCAGTGCCGCTCAAACTTGTATCGACGAGCAAACGCCTGATTTGGTGCTACTCGATATCTGGATGCCTGATACCGATGGGATAAGTTTGTTAAAAACATGGCGAAAAACCGGTGATTTGCAGTTCCCGGTTATCATGATTTCCGGGCATGGAACGGTGGAAACTGCTGTCGAAGCCACTCGTCACGGTGCAGTGGATTTCATCGAAAAACCGGTATCTCTGGCAAAGCTGTTGCTGAATGTTGAAAAAGCGCTTGCTGAGGGTTTCGAAGACAATACCGACGGAACAAAGGCAACGCCGGTCCGACGTCTGCCGTTGCTGCTTGGCGACAGCGACTACATTATCCGGCTTCGCGAGCAGCTTGACGAACAGGCCACAACCACCAACACCTTGCTACTTATCGGCGAGCCAGGCAGTGGGCGAGTATTGTTCTCGCAACATGTGCACGACAAAAGCAGCGAAAACCCCGGACCGTTTATTCAATTGCGCTGCGATACTGTGTCCGCGGCCAATTCGCACCGCGAACTGTTAGGTGAAGAGACCAACGGCTCGGTCAGTATGGGGTTTCTCGAATCTGCGTCAGGTGGAACCCTGTTTCTTAGCGATATAGAACTATTGCCGATCAGTGCCCAACAGTGTTTGAGGCAAGCCATCGAACAACAAGGGTTTGTTCGTGTTGGCGGTAGTGTCAGAGTGCCTTTTCGGGCGCGTCTTATGGCGTCATCCCGAACTGAACTCTCAGAGCAGGTAAAACAGGGTGTGCTTGACCCTTCATTGGCCCGGCAGCTTGCAGCAGAAACCATACAAATAAAACCGCTGCGAGAACATCTGGAAGACATTCCGGCTCTGTTAGAGGGTTTTGTCGATTGGCATGTTGCAATAGAGGGCTTGCCCTACCGTCATTTTAGTGTCGGGGCTCAGAACAAGCTGCGAAATCTGGATTGGCCGGGAAACCTGTTGGAACTGAAAAATTTAGTGCAACGTCTTTTATTATTGGGTGGCTCGGTATCGATAGAGGCTACCGAGGTAGGCAATGCGT
>CALIMV010000300.1 GCA_938045275.1 uncultured Granulosicoccaceae bacterium | reverse complement strand
AGACGGCTGTTCTGTCAGTGCAGCTTCAGTGAGATCGCCGGACTCGCGCATCAAAAATCGATCACGCTCAATGGCGTTGATAATAGACTGAAGTGACGACAGGTGTGTCGGCAAATTTTCAGGAGCAAATTGGGTTGCAGCGGCTATAAATCCCTTAACGCAAAACAGATCGGAATAGGTAGCTATATCGACTTCACGTTGTTGTCGGGTTTGGCCATTAGGGTCATCGTGACGCACAGGTTGTAGTTTTGAGTTATAGCAAAAATAAGCGCCTTGTTGAGATTGGATTACATCAAGCAGGTAAGGATAGAGAGCTTCTGCAGCGTTATACAATCTGTGACTCAGTTGTTGGTCTGAGCGTTCAAAATACCTGGCGTGCAGAATCAAGGCTTCCAGGCCCCGACCTTGTATCCAGCCGTAAGTAAAATCTGGGCCACGTAATCCGTCGGTGTGATTGTAATCCTGCAACGACAGGCTATTTAGCTTTGTGTTAATGAGTGGTTTCGTTTTAGCTGATCGATCTAACTGCCAATACATAGCACGTTGATTAGCGTCCAAGTAGATGTCGTGTGCGAGGTCAGGAAAACTCATCGGATAAGCTGCTCACAATATTCATTGTTATTTAATAACATGATTACAACCCAAAACAACCTGGTGGATGTCTAATGTGCTACTACCGGGTTCCCAAGCAAAGGAAATGACGTCTGCCGGTTCACCGATGGCAAGCTGTCGGCATCGACTAATTACGCGCCCGGGGTTGGTGGTTGCCAGCGTGAGCGCATCTGCAAGAGAAATGTCAGCCATGGTTATAGCTGTGGCAACGCAATCAGGTAACGGTTTGGCGGCACCTGCAAGGTAAGGCGTGCCTTCTATACTCAACCGACCATCTTTGTCGAGCACAACATTGCCTCCAATGTATTGCTGATAAGTACCCGGTGCCAGTCCGCCTGGCGCTGCAACATCCGAAACCAATATCGAATTCGGTAATCCTTTTGCGCGTAACATGGATTTAAATGTTTCTGCTGGCAGGTGGTGTCCGTCAGCAATGAATGTCGCGCACAGGTTATCATTGGCCAATTGGCTCCATATTGCGTTTGGGTGTCTGGGCATTATCGCCGCTGCACCGTTGCCCAAGTGGGTTGAAAGTGTTGCACCAGCTTCTGTCGCGGTGTTGATTTGTTCGTGACTGGCGTGTGTATGTCCGATAGATACGCGCACATTTTGCTGAACCAGTGCCTGAATAAATTTTGCTGAGTTTGTCCAGTGCGGTGATAGGGTGACCAACCCGATCAACCCGTCGCAAGCTTGTTGACAGGCGTTAAATTCCTGCAAATCGGGCGCACGCACATGCTCAGCCGGGTGGGCGCCTCGAGGCCCGTCCGCAGGCGATATACTTGGCCCTTCCAGGTGCACACAGGGAATCATGCGCTCGGCTAGTGGGTGCGTTACTCTGGCAGTATGGATGGCACTCAGTGCGTCTTGCACCTGTTCAAGACTTGCAGTAATTATGGTGGGCAGAAAGCTTGTTATACCAAGTGACAGTAGCTTTTTAGCCAGCAATATCACGCGATCGGAATCGAGCGCGCCGTCGTTAAGATCGATGCCGGCATAACCATTGACTTGCAGATCAATTAATCCTGTTGAAAGCCAGCGATTACCGGTATCGTCCGTTTGCTTGATATCGCTGATGCAACCATCCTTAACGACAATGTGTAATCCTTTGCCGCTAACGGGGTCGCGGCCGGTGACTGTTTTCATTCTGCTCATTTCCGCATTTAGAGACCGGTTAGTTAAACCATACGGCATCCCCAAATAAAAGGAAACAGAACCCTGCAGTACTGGTGTTGTTGTCAGCTGTCTTGCAGACCCGGATTTTCTGGTCGAGATAGATGCTATGGGTGTGGTTGATTAGTTGTAACAAGAGACCAGGCTTTCAAACGCAATGCTAATGTGAAAGCAGTTGGCTGAGAAATAGTTGTGCTCTGTCAGTGGTCGGGTTATTGAAAAACGTTTCCGGGTCGGCTATTTCCACAATTTCGCCGTTATCCATAAACACCACGCGATCTGCAACCTGACGGGCAAATCCCATTTCATGGGTAACAACAATCATCGTCATGCCATCATTGGCCAACTCGATCATGACGTCGAGCACACCCGATATCATTTCAGGGTCAAGCGCTGATGTGGGTTCGTCAAACAACATTAGTTTTGGTTTCATGCACAGTGCTCGTGCAATGGCTACGCGTTGTTGTTGTCCTCCTGAAAGTTGTACTGGAAATTTATCTGCCTGCTCCGCAATTTGTACTCGCTCCAGGTATTCCATTGCCGTTTTCGTCGCGTCATCTTTCGACATGCCGAGGTTTCTTATTGGGCCAAGGGTTAAATTATCGACGACAGTTAAGTGTGGAAACAGATTGAAGCTCTGAAAAACCATACCGACATCGCGGCGAATGTGCTCAATGCCTTTCATCTCGGGCTTTACTTCTCGCCCGGATACCGTGATGGTTCCGGCTTGATGGACCTCAAGTTGATTAATACAGCGAATCAGCGTTGATTTCCCGGACCCTGATGGTCCGCAAATCACGACTTTTTCACCATTACTGATGCTGAGGTTTATATCGTACAAGGCGCTGAATTCGCCATACCACTTACATACTCCGACTAACTCAACAATAGGTGTCGATTGGGGTGTCGTCTGATCAGCGTTATTCGTCATGTTATAGCATTTTCAACGGTTGGCTTTCGCAGCACGTTTTTCAAGGTATCTGAACACGGAAGCGAATCCGTAACATAGAACAAAATACATTGCAGCAACCGTAATCCATGTTTCAAAAACTTTGGTGGTTGAGGACGCCACTTCTGTTGCCAGAAAGGTGAGTTCCTGAATTGAAATCAGTGAAACGATTGCGGAATCTTTTATAAGCGTGATGAACTGGCCGGCAAGCGGAGGAAGTATTTTTCGGATGGCCTGCGGCAAGATGACATCACGCAAAACATTGAAGCGCGACAATCCCATTGCCCGTGCGGCTTCCCACTGGCCTTTATCTATTGACTGGATGCCGGCTCTGACGATTTCGGTGATGTAGGCCGCTTCAAATAAAGCCAGACAAAGCATTCCAGCTAAAAAGTTCGATAACAGTTTTGGGTCGCCAAAGAAGAATTGAAAAACAGAATTTGTGACCAGCGCACCTTCTCTGTCGATACTGTCTATGCCGATAACCGGGAATAGTTGGCTGGACACAAAAAAATAGAATATGAATATAAAAACAACAGGCGGTATGTTTCTGATGAGTTCAACATAACAGCGACTAATAATTCGCAATGTCAGGTTTTTGCTGGTTCTCCAGTAACCCATTACCAAGCCAATGATCGTAGCAAGAACAGTGGCCCAGGCCGCAAGTCTTAGCGTTGTTGCCAAGCCTTGCAACAACAGGTTCGGGACTAGTGAGCCGGTGTCTTCGTCAACACGAATAACAAAGTTAAATACCCGGGACCAATTCCAGTGATACACCAGTACGTCATTGACGCGGTATGCAGCATACGCAATAAGTGCGGCCACCAGGCCAAACAGAACGAGATCGACAAGGGTCAATCTGCGTTTAGTCGCTGGTGGTGGTGTGTGGCGGTTCAGAGTAATTATCCAGGTTGAGCTGCGGTGGGTTTTTTTAATGTCAAACCCACCGCATGCTCATTTTCAGGTTTAGCGCTAGCGCGCATAGGTAATCGATGGCACGCTCTGGCAATTATTGCTCAGGTGCAACCAGGTCTTTCCACGCTGATTGGTCCTGGAACCATTTGTCGTGTGTGGCTTGCAACCAGCCGTTACTGGTGTTAACCAGAATCCAGTTACTGAAATAATTCAATGCATCGGCATCGCCCTTACGAAGGGCAAATGCTTCATCACCCTTTGTTAGATTTTCACTGCCAAACGGTAGAAACATTTTATCCGGATGTGCTTCAGACCAGAATCGTGGCTTTGGTGCACTGGATATCATGGCGTGAGAATTACCGTTGACCACTTCCTGAAACGCCTGTGCGTCATCGTCAAATCGTCTGACTGTGGCTTTGGGGAACATCTTGGCAGCCGTATTGCATGGGGTGGCGCCTCGGCGACACGAAATGGTCACGCTGCTGTCATTAAAATCTTCGAGTTTGTCAAAGCCATCTGCCAACTCTTTGTTAGCCGCCATTTGCTGACCCGAGTGTGCATAGGGCGTAGTAAAATTCACGGTCAGGTTTCTTTCTGGTGTGATGGACATACCGCCAATAATCAGATCGAATTTTTTTGCCAGTAGCGCAGGAATTATTCCACTCCAGGCGGTGGGCACAAATTCGACTTCCACTCCCATATCCTCTGCAACTTTGGTTGCAACATCTATTTCGAACCCCATCAGGTTGCCTTCTTTGTCACGCATGGCCCAAGGGACGAATGTAGACATGCCCACTTGCAGCGTACCGCGTTTTTGAATGTCTTCCAGTACACCCTCGGCTGATGCAGAACTTGCACCCATACCGATTGCGCAAGCTGCCGCTATTAACGGCATTTTTATTTTCTTTAAAAATTTCATTACTAACTCCTTAGGTTTAGTTTGCGTGTCTTATTTACGCAGTACGTCTATGTGAATTGAGTTTTTTCTCGAACAAACCAATAATGATTGAAAGGCTGATCGTTAATGCCAGATAAATGCCGGCTACCAGAAACCAAACTTCGAAGGCCATGAATGTATCTGAAATTAGATTTAGTCCTTCTGTTGTTAATTCAGCAACGGCGATAACGCTGACAATTGCTGAATGTTTAATGAGCGATATCAATAGCCCGGTTAATGGTGGCAGGATAAGTGGCAAGGCTTGCGGTATCACGACAAATCGGAACTTGTCGCGAGCTTTCAGACCGATTGCGTCCCCAGCTTCAAATTGCCCTTTGTCCACCCCCTGAATGCCACCTCGAATAATTTCTGCAGCAAATGATGCTTCAAAAAAAGACAGACAAAGCACCCCTGCCCAGAATCTATCCATACCGAATATTGGTGCAAGTACAAAATAGAACAGAAACAGTTGCACCAGCAATGGGGTATTTCTAATTGCTTCCAGATACCAGGTTGCGATAATTCGGCCGGCAATCGAAGAAGACATTCTGGCGATGGCAACAAGAAAGCCAATGAGTATTGCAAATACGCCGCTGATACTGGCAAGTTTAAGTGTTTGAATAAGTCCGCGAACCAGCGGTCCCCAGATTATTTCACCGTCAATGGATTTGTAAAAAAAAGGCTGAACTCGATACCACTGCCAGTTGTATTCCATTGCCAGTGCACCACGCCAAATCAGCCAGCCCAACACAATAAAAACCAACATTGCCAAACCGACTTGCGAACCAGCTCTGACAAAGTGACGAACATTGAACAGCGCAGTAGGTCTGCGCCGGAGGGTTTGATTTGTCGCGTTAGTGATCTTGCCGTCTGACATTACTCTTCCTAAATTGCTACCACCGTAGCGCAGCATCGGTGGTAACCCATGTTCCATACTCGCTTCGACATCAGTTCATTGTCAAGAAAAATATTTTCCTTCAAGACCGCAGTGCTTGCCTGAATCGATTGCGAGCATCGCTACTGTGAATAAAGTCATAGTCACGTGGATAGGCTTCTCCGGCCTCCACGTTCAACGCTATAAGGGTTGGGCCGGGCTCACGCAATATATCTCCAATGGAATTACTGAAATCTGCTAGTTCTGTAAATGTGTATGAGTGTCGGTAACCTGATGCCTTGGCAATTGCTGCAAAATCCACCGTACCCTCACCGGGAACCGGATGACTGCCGTTCACTTCATAGACGCCATTGACGAAAACAAAGTGAATAAAATTGGCAGGACTGTTGTGACCAATGGTAATAAGCGAACCAAGATTCATTACCAAGCTGCCATCGCCATCAAAAACCAGAATACGCATTTCCGGATTTGCCAATGCCAACCCGAGCCCGTGCGATGAGGCTTGTCCCATAACACCTGTGGATACGTAGTTCAGGTCGCGTGGGTTTATTGCCAGCCAATCGAAACACGTTTGATAAACAGCAACGACGATATCGTCAGTTACCAAGTCTTTTAGTTTAATGAGAGCCTGATCGCGCTTAATCATTATAGGTGCACTGTCATTACGGGTATGTGGGTGATCGACCAATCAGAAAACAATGCGGCGCAGATTGTTCATAGGCTCGATTGATGTTTGATGAAATCGTATCAACATCTTCGGGTTGATCAATGATGCTATGGGAAATGCCCATTGCATCGAGCACTGGTTGCACGATGCGAACACCGTACGCCTTCGATTCACTTGCCGGTAAATGAGGTTCTTTGCCTTGCAAGCCGACCATCATGCATAAGGGTAATTCGTAGTCCATACCGAGTGCTCTAACGGCGTTCAAAGAATCCATTAGTCCAGTTTGCTGCATTAGCATTAAAGCCCGTGTGTTGTTGTATGACATTGCCGCACAAACGGAAAGGCCTTCGTCTTCCTTGCATACCCGAATGAGTTGAATATCTGCTTCCTTGCTTAAGGGCCACAGGAGTCCGTCGCTGGTAACAATGTCGGGTACAGAGGCAACAAAACGTACACCAGCTTGCTTGATCTGCCGAATGATGGCACCACCACTTGGATAGCTGATATTGGTGCTCAAACAATGCTGCCTTGCCGGTTGCCCAAACCCTGATGACCTGACAAATAGTCGCGTAAGTGATTAATCGCTGTGGATTGCTCGGACTCCAGACCGATCGTAATCCGAACGCAATCGTTGTAGGCCGGAGACGCAAATCGTCTTATCGCAACGCCTTGTCGTCTAAGATAGGCACAAGCCCCGGCTGCACTGATGCTATGTGGTCCGGTGCTTGTCGGCGTTATTTCAGCCAACACAAAATTGGTTTGGCTGGGATAAACCTTCAATCCCAGTTGAGTGAGACTTGCTGCAAGCTTGTTGCGCATATTTGCATTGGTATTGAAAACCCGGTCAAAGTGATGATGATCAAGCAGTGCTGTGGTGCATGCAGCCAGTGAAGACGATGATAACGGAAACGTCAAACCAATTTTATTGATGGTTGTCACCAGTGCTGGTGGTCCGTACAACCAGCCAACGCGCGCACCTGCAAGACCGAAAATTTTTGAAAACGTCCGGGTGAACACCACGTTCTCTGACGCTTCCACAAGTGTGTGAATGGAAGTGTCCTCGGGTTCGGTAACGTACTCGGCATAGGCACAATCCAGTACCAGTAGAACATTTTTTGGCAGGGCTGCATGTAAACGATTGATCTCGCTGTTTGGCAAATAGGTGCCGGAAGGATTGTCCGGGTTTGCCAGATAAACCATTTTCGTTTTTTCGGTGACGCAGTCAAGAATGGAGTCTACCGATGCGGTGAATTCAGCATCAGGAGCGGAAACCGGGCTTGCGTCATTTGCAAAAGCGTAATTTGGTACCTTCAGATAACCATTGGCACTGCGAATTAATTCACTACCAGGTGTTAGATAGGCTCGTGCAAGTCTTGCCAATAGTTCATCGGAACCCGGGCCAATCGCAATGCGATTGACATCAAGAGAAAACCGGGCGGCTATTGCTGATGCCATTACACTGGATGCATCGATTTTGTAGCGTGATAAGTTTGGTGATGCAGCTTGTGCTGCTTCGATGGCAAGCTGGCTTGCGCCCATTGCACATTCATTGGAATCGAGCGCAATAGAGACTGGTGGCAGGTCGATCTCAGCATCGCCGAGCATGTGCGGTTTAATATTGTCGATACCGTGCTTTGCTATTGGTGCAGAAACGCTCATGGCAGCGATTGCGAATGCGATGATTTTGAAACGCGCAGAGGTTCGAGCAGTAATACATATACTGGTACCGGGTAATAAGCACCATCAATTTTGCAATCTGCATTCATTGATAATATGATTTGAAAAAGTTAGCTCGATCTTGCTTAGTTAGCTTACCACTTACTGGAGCTAAAACAAGAGTGGCGATATCCCCCAATTCCCGTGTGTATTGCAGTATCGATTTATCAGCGAACGGTAAGCAGTTTGGTGAGCTGCAGCTGCGGCATTCAGACAACCGTCAATCGCTTGGGTATTACCCAGTGCCAATTATTTCGATTGTCAATGGAAAAGGCCCTACAGCGCTGCTTATGGCGGGCATTCACGGTGACGAATTTGAGGGACCCACGGCCATAATGCGATTAGCCCATTCGCTCACAGAATCATCTATAACCGGCCGTGTCATTTTGCTTCCTGCTGTGAACATGACAGCGGTGGAAGCATCATCGCGTATTTCGCCGTTAGATCAGGCCAATATGAATCGAAGCTTCCCGGGTGACCCTGATGGTGGTCCCACTGCGCAACTGGCTTACTTTGTCGAGAACGTACTCATAAGCCAAAGTGATGTTGTCATTGATATTCATTGTGGTGGCAAGGCTTCGGTCTTCGCGGCCAGCTCCTTAGCCAATCGAAGTTCGAATCAAACGCTGTTTCAATCAAACCTGGTTTTTGCCAGGCACTTTGGGGCACCATTAATATGGATGCTTAACAGTAACAATGATAATCGATCAGTCAATGCAGCGGCAGACAGAAAAGGCGTGCCAATGATAGCCGCCGAGCTTGGCGGAGGAGGTGGCTGTGATCAACCCATGGTTGAGTTAGCGCAATCTGGTATGCAGCGTTGTTTGCAATACGCGGGGGTTTTACCAGGAAAGTCTGAGCTCTCATCGGTGCCTTCAACTGGTCCGCGCGTTGTGGAAATAACATCGCCTGCGCAGAATTTGTATGCCCCCTTTAGAGGATTATTCGAACGTCAATTTCAATCAGGTGACGAAGTGGTTGCGAATAGTATTGCCGGTTCAATGATTTCACTGGAAGAGCCGCAACGAGCCCCTGTGAATGTAACGTTCGCTGTTGATGGTGTAGTTTTGGCTCACAGCAATCGAGGGTATGTGGAAAAAGGCGATATGCTTGGCATG